>NZ_CP013111.1:6908869-6989698 GCF_001433395.1 Bordetella sp. N | reverse complement strand
CATGCCTGAGCGTATGGGTTAGATCGGGGAATCCGAAGGGTTGATGTTTAACGTGCCGGCGTGTCGAAACGGCCGGTCGGCGCGCGGGCAGCCCTGCCTTCCAGACCTTCCGCCAGGCGCAGATGTTCCTTCATCATGGGCAGGTATTTCTTGGCGAAGGCTTGCACGTCGGCGTCCTTGGCGCCTTTCGCGGCGTCGCTGAAGACGTTGACCGCGTGCGTGTGGGCATTGGCGCCTATGCGCTCCGCGAACTTCGTATCGAAGCTGGTGTCCGCCACGTCCAGGGCCTTCAACTCCAGCTTTTGCGTGGTGCCGGGCTCGGTGGGGAGCTGATAGTTCTTGGATTTTGCCAGCGCCGCCAGTTGTTGGCCCATGGCGGTGTGATCCTTGATCATCCGGTCGGCGAAGGTCTTGATATCGGCGCTCTTGGACTTTTGCTGCGCCAGCTTGCTTCCTTCGAGCTCGAACAGTCCGGCCCGGGCCGCGTCGTCAAGAAAAGTCCGGTCGGCGGAGTCCAGTTTTTGGGGCTGCTGGGCGGATGCTGCCGCCGGAGGCTTCTGCGCGAACGCCCACGGCGTCGCCAGAGACATCGCGATGCTCAACGCCAGTGCGGAACCCCTGATTCTCGTGTGCATTTGCGTACTCCTTGAGTGGATCATCACCCTCGTCCGCAAAAATGGTGCCGCGGCTGTCGGGGAATGCCGGCGGGCGCGAATACGCCCTGCCAAGAACTCAGCGACGGCGAAGTACGGCCTTAACGATAGTGGCAGCTTCTGGCAGAGCAGTCGTCCGCGAAAATCTATGCAGGATGCGCGGCGGGATGGTGCTTCTTCCAATGCTCAACGATATCCGCACGCCGGCAGATCCATACCCCTTGTTTCGTTGCAACGTAGTCCAGAAATCGCGCCAGTCCAATCGCGCGCCCGGGATGACCGATCAGCCTCAGATGCAAGCCGACCGACATCATTTTGGGTGCCGTCTCGCCCTCTTCGTAAAGCATGTCGAAACTGTCTTTCAGATAAGCGAGGAAGTCATCAGCGGTCGCCATGGCCCCCCGACTGAACTTGCCGTCATTGTTGGCAAGACTATAGGGCACGACCAGATGGCTTTTGCCCCGCACTTTCGTCCAATAGGGGAGTTCGTCGTTATACGCGTCGGAGTCGTAGGCAAATCCTCCATGTTCCACCAGCAGCCGCCGCGTATTGACGGTCGGCGCGTATCGGCAATACCACCCGATGGGCGGCGTTCCGATGCTGCGGGAAATGGACGCATAAGCGAGCGCGATCTCTTCCCTTTCCTTCTCTTCGGTGAAGTCCTGGGCTCGCACCCAACGGCGGCCATGACTGCACACGTCATAGCCCGCGTCCCGGATCGCCGTGGCAACGGCAGGATTGCGCTCCAACGCAAGTGCCGTGGCGAAGACTGTCGCGGTCATGTCCCTTTCGCGCAGGATTCGCAAGACGCGCCAGATGCCGACACGGCTGCCGTACTCGTACATGGATTCCGATGCCAGGTCCCGGCCCTCAAACCCGCCTGCGCCCCCCTCTGTCAAACCGGTCTCGGTCTTGTTGTCGCCATCTTCAAAGGACTGCTCCGAACCTTCTTCGTAGTTCACGACAATGTTCAGCGCCACGCGAGCATTGCCGGGCCAACGAGGGTTTGGAGGGGTCGCGCCATAGCCGACGAAGTCGCGGCGCAGATGCGCATGGGAGGGATCATTAAAGTCTGTCATCGCTTTCGCTCCGTGCCCAGGACACATGTACGGGCTCGTGCATTACTCGCACCTCCGTATCAGTCCGTTGATCCATATGCCCCATGATCACCACCACTTCGTTGGGTCCGTCTAGGGATGTGAAGCTGTAATGCCATACGTTGGGACGATACGTTACGCCCTGGGATCCGTCGGTGATAAAAGCGCGGACGGATGTTCCATCCAGGTTGCCCTCCTCATCCGACAAAGCCACGACAACCAGGCAACGTCCCGCGTGCATGGGCACGAAGGTCTGCGCCGAGTTCGGGTGGCGCTCCATTTCATTGACGAGCACGGGCCCCGGTGGACTGGCGCTGAGCCGGTTGACCCATAGTCGCGGATTATTCGCCTGGGCGAACTGCAGTGAGAAGTCGCGCCGACGGGTGTCTCCCCTGTTTTCGAGGACCTCGCCAAATGACGCAAAAGCGCTGGCATCGAGTGCCTGCGCAGCCAATTGCCTGTGCATCGTGATCTCCACGCTGTTGCCTGTTCCTGGGGCGCCGAATCGATCTAGAGAGTGGGAATTCTAAAGACCCACCTACAATAATCAATTATTAAAATTTCTCTATCTTCTATAAGATTTGGCTATACATGAACTTGCGACTCTTTGGGATCTTCCGAGCGGTAATGAGCGCCAGGAGCACGATTGGGGCTGCCCGCAGCCTCAACATCTCACAGCCGACGGTGAGCAACGCCATTCGCCAGCTGGAAGATGAACTGGGATTCGAGCTGTTCGATCGATTAGGGAATCGCCTGGTCGCCAGGGACGAGGCACGTGTGCTGCTCAAGGAGTCGGAATCGATGTTCTTGTTCGCAGACCGGCTCGCCGGGGTAGCGGAGGATCTGAAGGAGAATCGGGCAGGCCGTGTACGGGTGGTGGCCACACCGCAGTTGGGGCACACGATCCTGCCAGGTGCGATTACGAAATTCCTCGCGACGCGGCCCAAGGTGACAGTCGTGTGCGATGTCATCGACTCTCATCAGGTCATCGAGAACACGGAGGCCATGGCGGCGGATTTCGGGATGGCGCTTGCGCTGGAACCCGCATTGAGCGCAAACCTGAAGATGGTCTTGATGGACGAGGCCGAGGTGGTGTGCGTATTGCCTGCCGGGCACGTGCTGGCCGAAAAGAAAGCACTGTCGCCCAAGGACATCAGCGCCTTTCCGTTTATCGCACTTGAGAACTCGGCGCGCCTCAGTGCGCCGATACGGACAGCATTCAACAGCGCCGGGGCGCGATATGCACCCAGCATTGAAGTCCGCTACTCGGAAACCGCCTGCTTGCTGGCGCGGGCGGGCGCGGGGGTAACCATGGTCGACTCATATTCCGCGGCCTCGCTTGCGCAGACGCGCGCGGTCAAAATCGTACCGTTTCGTCCGCGGATAAGTGTGAGCGTCTGGGCGATATTTCCCAAGAATCGCCCGCCGTCGCGTTTGGCCCGAGCATTGCTTGAAGAGATCAAGGCGGGCATGGGTGGGGCCGGAAAGGCGTTGGCGCCACGCTAGCGGCGACGGTAAAGCCTCAGGTCAAAAGCTGCTGGCGGAAGGAGTGGGATTCGAACCCACGGATAGTTTCCCATCGCCGGTTTTCAAGACCGGTGCAATCGACCACTCTGCCATCCTTCCTGCTACGCCTGGACCATGCTGGCGCTACTTGCGCGCCGCGGCCCTTGCAGGGCGGCCATTGTATCGGATTTCAGGTAGAGACGCGGCACGCGGGGCGCTCGTGAACAGGGGTACAATCCCGCTTCGCTTCAGCAGCGACCGCATATGTTCCCCTTCCGGCGGAGCTTTTGCCACACCGCCCGGGTGGTGAAATTGGTAGACACAGGAGACTTAAAATCTCCCGCCGTAACAGGCGTACCGGTTCGATTCCGGTCCCGGGCACCAGTCATACAAGCAGAGCAGGCAGTCGATTCGCGATCAAACTCCCTTGCTCGCATTCCCATGCCCCACCAAACCTTCGCACGCTAGTTTTTACGTCAGAGGACCATCCACGGATTTATTCCTGTCCGGACTTAGTCCATGAAAAATTCTCGCTTGTTGCGATCAATACGGGAAACTTAGCATCTCTTCTGGATTTCGCCCGGAGGCAAGATGACGACCCCTATCCCCGATTTCGCACATGCGCTCGTTACGCGCGACGAGCGTGGTGTTTACACCCTGCAGATTCATAATGCCAAGAGCCTGAACATCCTGTCCTTGGACGTCATGCGCGGCATGACCGAAGCGGCGGTCTGGCTAGCGCAGCAGGACGACGCCCGCGCGGTCATTCTTCGGGGCACCGGTGAGAAGGCCTTCGTCGGCGGAGCAAACATCTATCAAATGGCAGAGCTGGAGCCGCAAAGCGCGCGTGAATTCATCACCACGCTGCGGAACTTGTGCGAGGCGGTCGCCGCCATCCCGGTACCCACCGTGGCGCGTCTGGCCGGATTCTGCCTTGGTGCCGGCATGGAACTGGCCGCGGTGTGCGACATCAGGCTGGCCAGCGACGATGCCATCTTCGGGATGCCGGAGGTGCGCGTTGGGATTCCTTCCGTGATCCACGCGGTTCTCTTCCCTCGACTTATAGGGCAAGGCCCTACGAATTGGCTGCTCCTCACCGGGGAAACCGTCGATGCCGAACAGGCGTCCTGCTGGGGTTTCGTCGAGTTCGTCAGCAAGCCGGAAGCGCTGGATGCGGCCATCCAGCGGACTGTCGGCGCCATTGCCGCGAGTGGGCCCGTCGCCGTCAAAGCGCAGAAGGGCCTGCTGCGCTATTGGACCGAATCATCGATCGAGGCTGGCCTGGATCGCAGCGTCGACGTGTTCGGCGATGCATTCCTGACGGACGAGCCGAAACGATACATGGCGCCCTTCCTTGCCAAGAAGAAAGGCGCGGAGAAGCACTGATGCCGGGGCCGCTACAGGGTGTACGCATCATTGACATGACGTCGGTGGCGATGGGGCCATACGCGACCCAGATCCTTGCCGACATGGGCGCCGAAGTCATCAAGGTGGAGGCACCGGAGGGAGACGTGTTCCGCACCTCGTCACCCGCATTGAATCCCGGCATGGGCCCGGCCTATCTGAATCTCAACCGGAATAAATACAGCGTCACCCTGGATGCCAAGTCACCATCGGACCGTGAACAGATTCTGCGGCTGGCCGACACCGCGGACGTCTTCATTTCCAATGTGCGCCCCGCGGCCCTGGCTCGGCTGGAGTTGGACGCCACCGCCCTGTGCGCCCGAAATCCACGCCTGATATATTGTTCCGCGGTTGGTTTTGGCCAGGATGGACCGTACGCCGCCGAGCCGGCCTTCGACGACATCATCCAGGCGAAAAGCGGATTGGCGGCCTTGCAAGGGCGCAACACGGACGCGCCGGCCTATGTGAACACGATCATCGCGGACAAGGTCGCCGGCCTGACGCTCGCCTATGCCATTCCCATGGCGCTATACGAGCGGGAGCGCTCCGGCAAAGGCCAGGCTCTCGAAGTACCGATGTTCGAAACCCTGGTGTCCTTCACGCTGGTGGAACATCTGAGTGGGCACAGTTTCGTGCCGTCGCGCGGACCGATGGGCTACAGCCGCGTGCTCTCGCCCCAGCGCCGGCCCTATCGCACCCTGGACGGCTACCTGGCGTTGCTTCCTTACACTGACGCGCAATGGCGACGCTTCTTCGCCTTGGCGGAACGGCTCGATCTTGCTGGGGATGTCCGTTACGTAGACGCGCAGTCCCGCGCGCGTCACTTCGACGAGCTGTACCAGGACCTTGCCGATATCGTGGCGCAACGGACGACCCATGAATGGCTGGCGCGGCTGGCCCCCGCTGATATTCCGCATTCGCGGGTCAACACACCGGAATCGTTGCTCGACGATCCGCATCTCAAGGCAATCGACTTCTTCGGGACGATGGAACATCCATCCGAGGGTACGTTGAGAACAATCGGGATACCCGTGCGCTTTTCCAGAACGCCAGGGGCGATCCGCAGGCCGGCGCCGCGCCAGGACGCAGATCGCGATATGCTTGAGAACGAGCGTTGATGCGGCAAGTGCGTCGGCGCCCCTGACGGCCTCGACCATGAACATAACGCTCAAGCAGTTGCGCGTATTCTGCGCGCTTTATGAATTACGCAGCTTTACGGCGGCAGCCCGCGCGGCTTTCGTTACCCAGTCGGCAGTCAGCAAACTCTGCGCCGAGCTGGAGACGGAAGTCGGGCAGGCACTTTTCGAGCGCTCCACGCGCAGTGTCACGCCATGCGACGGCGCGGCCGATTTCTACGCCTATGCCCAGGAGATACTCGGCACGGTGCGGGCAGCTGAACGTAGCATGTCCGGTTTGCGCACTCTGGAGCGAGGCACCGTGGGCGTGGCCTCCTCGCCCTTGATGATGGCCGGTCTTCTTAGCGGAACGATCGCCACCTTTCACCGTGCCCACCCCAGCGTCAAACTGGACCTCTTCGAACTTTCCACCGACGACACGCTGGCGCATGTCAGGGCCGGTCATGCCGACTTCGGCATCGTCTCACTGGCCGAACCCTCGGATGAATTTTCCACGCGAGTGATTTACCGCGACACCATGTACGCGATTGCAGCGCCCAAGCATGCGTTGTGCCGGCGCAAGACGGTAAGCTGGCAGGACGTCGCGGGCCACAAGCTGATCATGCTGCGCAACGTTTACAGCGTGCGCCGCAGCCTTGAACGCATCTCGGCGGACCTCGATCTGTGTTTCGACTACCGCATCGAAGCCGGGATGCTGGCTTCGGCCCTGATGCTGGTCAAGGAAGGGCTAGGCATCACGATTGTTCCCGGCTACGCATGCGCGTTCGCGCAGCAGCTGGGTTTACGGGTCATCCCCATCGATGGCGCACGCAAGCATGGGCACGAACTGTCATTGATCCAACGCCCTCAGGCGCGACTGTCACTGGCCGCGGCTGAGTTCCTGCGGGTCGCGGAGGACAGTCTGCGAGAACTGCAGACTGTCGGCGATTGATGCCAAGCTGGAATGATTTTATGAGAATTAGTCCCTTGTGGGCATAAGCAGGCTGCACGCAAACTATCGATCCAAGAGCGTGGCCAAGTCGATGCCACCACCATGGAGACAATGATGCGTGAAGAGAAAAACCATTCCCGCCGACGAATGCTCACCGCTTGCGGCGCGCTGGGCGCGATAAGCATGATGGCGGCAGCCAGCCTGCTGCCCGCGCCGGCAACGGCGGCGGAAGGTCGTTATCCCGACAAGCAGATAACGATCGTCGTGCCTTTCTCGCCGGGCAGCGCGACGGATACCAGCGCCCGTATCATTGCCGAGAAACTGGGCCCGCGATTCAACGTGCCGATCGTCATCGAGAACAAGCCCGGCGCGTCCGGCACCATAGGCTCGTCTTTCGCTGCACGGGCCAATCCGGACGGCTATACGTTGATCCTGACCAGCAGTTCGACGCATTCCGCCACGCCGGCCCTGTTTCGCAAGCTGCCTTTCGATCCCACGGGCGACTTCATCCATACCGTGCGCATCGCGACGATACCGATGATGCTGGTCGTGCGCGAGGATGCGCCGTACACGTCGGCTCAGGATCTGGTGCAGGCGACGCAGAAGAAAGCGTTGAACTACGCCTATGGTTCGCCGACCAGCCAGATTGCCGGGGCGACCTTCAACACCGTCGCCGGCGCCGCGGCCAACGCGGTCTCGTACAAAAGCCAGCCCCCCGCCGTCACCGACCTGCTGGGTGGGCATGTCGACTATCTATTCGCTGATCTGTCCGTCGTGACGAACTTCATGAAGGCCAAGAAACTCCGCGGGCTGGCGTATACAGGTCAGAAGCGCGCGACGGACTTCCCCGGTGTGCCCACCCTGGCTGAACTGGGCTACAAAAACTTCGACCTCGTCGTCTGGGTGGGTGTCGCGGCGCCCGCGAAAACACCGGACGCCATCGTCGAGCGCCTCAACAAAGAGGTCGGCGCCATTCTGCAGGACCCTGAAGTGGTGCAACGCTTCGAGTCCCTGGGTATGCAGGTCGCACCCGACTCCGTGTCGGCGCAGAAAGCATTCGCCTTGCAGCAGCGTGATATCTGGACCAAGCGCGCGGCAGACGCCAAGATCGAACCGCAATAGCGCGCGGCGTTTGGCTTCCCGCGATGGCATGTGCCGCGTGACGCGGCAGCGGCGACGCATCGCGGCGAACCTTTCACTATACTTACAACCCCTTCAACGACCGCGGGTTGCAATGATGAGTCGAAAAGCGCTGTATGTCTTGTCCCTCTCTTTCGGACTTTCGTCGGCCGCATTTGGTCAGACTTTTGTGTGCCCCACGGGCCCTGCGCCCGGCCAGCGCCAGGTCGGCACGACGGGCGGTGGGCCAGGGCTGGCGCCTGTGCCGGTCTGCGTCCAGAACTCGGCGCCGGCAGGTGGCGGTGGAGGCCGAAGTGCGCCGCCGCGTGAAGATCCAGCCACGGCTGCCGCCAATGCGATGGTGGGCCTGGCCCGCGCGCAGGCGCAGCAGCTGAAGGAACTGCAGAAGATGGAGCAGGATCCCGAGTTCAGGAAAGTCGCCAAAGGTTATTGGACCTATTTCTACGACACCGAGAATCCCAAATCAGGCCAGCGCTGCATGGCGCTCTTCCAGAACCTTCAAGGCGCGGTGCAGCTGACCGGCCCGGGGACGACCTACAAAGGCGCCATGCTGACGCTCTTGGGGATGGACATCCCCAAGCCCGCCCAGCCGACACCAGTCAAGGCAACGCTGGACCAAGGCGACGGCAAACCGCAAACGCTCACCGCGATGAATTACACCGTGGGGCAGACCAAAGTTGGCGCCATCGCGTTCGCGGTACCCAGTATCGATGCCATGACGTCTGCGATGGAAGAAAACTCGACATTCAAGGTGTCCGTCGGAGGCAAGCAAGTGGTCGATACGTTCTTCCGTGATGGGCTGAAGGCGCGGGATCGTCTGCGCCTGTGCGCGAGCGGGCGGCCGGTGAAGTAGCAGACCCGCGAATCGGACCCCGAGGCACATTTTTTACGGTCAAGGGCCAAAAATAGGACTGATCCTACGGCGAACGGGCCCTTCGCCGAGGATCGAATTGCAGCGGCGGCGGCACTCACGTGCAGTGCTAACCACGAGGAGAAGCCGCATGCCGTACATCATGAATGATCCAGTCAGTCGTTACGAGTTGAATGCCAGGCTGAACGCGCAGGACGCCAAGCTGGATGCCGCTGTGAACCAGATGCTGGGTATCGCCACCCGGATAGATCGCTCCTGCGATGAAATCCGTGCCGATATGAAGGCACTACATACCGATAATAAGGACACGAGAAAGGTCATCATTGCCACAGGTGTCGCGACTGTCCTGGGTGTCGCGGGCTTCAACTCGTCGGTATGTTCCAACGTTTTGACGGCGTTCCAGGCAGGGCTGACCGCACAGCACGTGTTCACGCCGCAAGACGCCACGGCCACATCGCCCGCGGCTACACCGCCCAAGCCTAAGCCAACAACCCCTGGATCCCGTCCCAAAGGCGCTGGCAGCGACGCGCAGTGCATGGTGCAAGGAGATTCCACATGCCCCGCGTAAGGATGAGAGACCCTGTAAGTCGCTATGAGCTGAGCGCCAAGCTGGCCGCGCAGAACGCCAAGCTGGAGAGCGCCCTGCAAAAAATCCTGGACGCTGTCGAGCAAATTCAAGCCGATGGAAAGACAATGGCAGCTAGATTCGATGCGAAATTTTCGTCCGTCGAAGACAAGTTTTTCTCCATGAAGGTCACGATGATCGTGACTGCCATCGCGACGGTGCTGACCGTCATCTTCGGCGTTGGTGCAATCAACGCGACGCTCACGTCGAATATGCTGGCCGCGTTTCAGGCAGGCGCGGTCCTCCATCACTCTCCCGCCCCTCCGGCCCCGAAGCCCGTGCCCCCGTCGTCGACCTCGATCGGCCCCATCGCCACTGCATCGTAAAGACCGACAGCACCAGCTTGGCCAGCCCGTATACACCCCTGCTCCTGCTTTTTGGCATAATTTCAGGCTACATACCCATACAGAGAAGCAGTCAGTGGAATAGCTGGCCAAGCCAATGTCTTACAGCCTCATTCCCATCCCCGGCCGCGTCGTCAGCGCCGACACCCCTCCCCTGCTAGTCCTCGACGCCTGCGTCCTGATGTCGTCAGTCATGCGCCCGCTATTGCTCCAACTGGCCGATCAGCAGGTCTATCGCCCGGTGTGGAGCGCCCGCATCGGCCACGAATGGGTGCGCAACGCCGCCCGCATATGGCAAGTCGACCGCGCATTGGTCGAGCAAGACTGGCAGGCCATGCAGGCTCGCTTCCCGGACGCCGACGCGGGCGAGCTCGATGCCTACCAGGCTGGTCTGCGCTACAGCGATCCCAAGGACAGGCACGTGATCGCCGCCGGCCTGGCCTGGCGCGCACGCTGCGGCGAGCAAATCGCGCCCGCCGCGGGTGTGTTGACCTGGAACCTGAAGGACTTCAATCGCTCCGAAATGCGGCGCCTGGGCATGGACGCCTACAGTCCCGATCGCCTGCTGTCCTTCTGGTGGGAACAAGACCCCGAGCCACTGCGCGCGGCGCTGACGCAAACCATGGAACGCCTGATTGCGGCAGGAAGACAGCCCGAGCCCCTGGAAGTGACGCTGAACCGGGAACGGCTGCACCGCCTGCGCGCCTTGATGATGGCCGCCGAAGCAGCGTGATCCACGGCTCGAACGATGGCCTGACTCACAATCCGAAGAGACGCCCCGAACGTCAGGCCCGCATCCGCACAGGACAATGGCGCAGCCACGGCTTGTCCCCGCCGGGAATACCAGGAATACCGGGAGTGCCAGACAAAAGCCCGCCTCCGCCCCCATCCAGCGGCGGCATCTCGGCAGACCTCCTTGAACAGCGTCCAACCTTGCCGCCATCACCCCGCGCACCGACGAGTTCATCCTCAGTACGTGGCCGGTAAACCACCGATATCCGCACCCAATTGCTCGTGGAATCGCTCTGCCCCTGCGGCGCCAACCCCGGAAACTCAGCATCCTTCTTCCGCCGCAAATTGATGCCCAGTTCAGGCTTCAATCCACCCAGAAGAAGATGCTGCCGGACGTAGTCCTCATTGCGCGTAGCCAATGCCTGATTGTGGCTCAGGTGGCCGGGCGCGCCGCCGCTGAACGCCACCCCCGACACATTGATCTCCTGGACGGCGAACTTGTCCCCGGGAATCTCCCGGCGCACCTGTTCCAGCACACTGTCCAGCTGTTGCGCCGTATTCGCGCCGCGCTGAACGGTCACATCGAAGTTCCTGTATGCGGCCAGCGTGCCTGGATCGACAGCAGCGGCATCGCCCCGCAAGACCGTAAGGTCAAGGTCATGCGCCGCGGCCTGCAACGCGTCATAGCGACTTCCGTCGATGGGCGTTGCGGGCGAAAAACCTGCCCCATGCAAAGCAGGATTGATGATGCGAAAGTCGTTGGGAACGGAATAGTTCATGACGGTGATACCTCCTTGCCGAAGCCAAAAAACACGCGCACACGAGTCGCGTGTGGCCGTAAGTCGGCGTCCGGCAGGCACCGGTTCCCTCGTAACTATTTCATCCCGCAAAATCAATGATCGTGATTGCTGGCCGCGAACCCCGCCACGTTCAAGCGATCGATGACCTCGGCGATATGTTCCGGCCCCCGTGTCTGCAACACGAAGTCCACTTCCACATTGCGCACCGGCAAGGACGTGAACGCGCGTTGATGATGTACTTCAGTGATGTTGGCCTGCGCATCGGCGATCAGCGACGTTGCCTGCGCCAACGCGCCGGGCAGGTCCCGCATGTCCACGCGTATGCGCGCCAACCGGCCCGCGCGCACCATGCCACGCTCGATCAGCTCGCCCAACATCAAGGGATCGATGTTGCCACCGGTCAGCACCAGGCCGATGCGCTTATCCATGAAACGCGTATCGCCCCGGGCATACGCTTGCAGCAAAGCCGCCAGGCCTGCCGCGCCCGCGCCTTCGACGACGGTCTTTTCGATCTCCAGCAAGACCACGATGGCATGCTCGATATCGCCTTCGCTTACCAGAAGGATGTCGTCGACAAGGCGCGCCACGATCTCTCGCGTGAGGCGGCCGGGCGACTTCACGGCGATGCCTTCGGCGATGGTGTAAGGCCCTTGCGGCAACTCCTTGCTGTTCACCGTCGCGTACATGGCGGGGAAGCGCTCCGTCTGCACGCCGATCACCTGCACATTCGGCCGCAAGGCCTTGGCCGCCGTGGCGATGCCGCCGATCAGGCCACCGCCGCCGATCGGCACGATCAACATGTCCAGGTCCGGACGCGCTTCCAGCATTTCCAGGGCGACCGTGCCCTGGCCGGCGATCACCGCCGCATCGTCATAGGGATGGATCATCACCAGCCCGCGGCTGGCCGCCAGCTCGTAGCCATGCGCCTGCGCATCGTCGAAGGTATCGCCCGCCAGCACCACCTCGGCGCCGTAGCGGCGGGTGTTGGCCACCTTCACGGTCGGGGTGAAACGCGGCATCACGATCACCGCCGGCACGCCCATGCGCTGCGCGTGATACGCCACACCCTGGGCATGATTGCCCGCCGAAACAGCGATCACGCCCCCTGCCCGCTCCTCGTCCGTCAGCAAACGCATGCGGTTGAAGGCGCCACGCTCCTTGAAGGAGGCGGTGAACTGCAGGTTCTCGAATTTCAGCCAGATCTCCGCGCCCAGCATGTCGGACAGCGTGCGCGAATGGGTAAACGGCGTATTCAGGACCTGCCCCTGAAGGTTCTGCCGCGCGGCCTGGATAGAGGAAAGATCGATCACGATGGCGTCCTGACGAAGAAATTACGACCCGGCCGAACCGCTTACTGGCGCAACCGCTAGCGCACCGGCAGGAAGTTGAAGAGCATCAAGCCCTGAGCATAGTTGATCCCGATGCGGCGGCTGTTTTCTCCGAGCAGATTGGCAATCAGATCCAGCCGCCCGATGATGGCGCCGAATTCCCGCTCGAAGCTCAGGTTGACCGCCGTGCCGCTGATCTCGTTGGCCAACAGCAAGGGATTGCCCGCGCCATCGCGCCGACTGGCCAGCAGCCACGCCGCCGCCTCGACGTTGCGCGCCGCGTTATAGACCCGCTGTCCGTCCAGCACGTCCGCCACGTAAAAGCGCGTCTTGCCGTTGTGCGCCGCAATGACAGTGTCGGCCAGGCCGAAGATGAAAGCAGCGACCCGGTCACCCTGGAAGTTGGCATCCAGCGACACGGCCAGCACCTGGATGTCGCGCAGACCGTTCAAGCCGGCTGGCGCCATGCGGTTGTCGACCAGATTGTGCAGGCGCGTCATGGCGGCGGCCTGATCGGTCATGCCCGACTTGCGCCATTCGCGCGGATTGCGCCGGTACAGCTTGTCGGCCAGCGCATAGAGGCTGTTCAGGTTGTCCCGCATGGCCAGCGTGACGGTGCGATTGAAATCGGTCTGGCCGAACTGGTCGGCGGACATGCCTTCGCTGCGCGGACCACGGCCGTCACGGGAACCCGCCTGGGGATTCACGCAACCAGCCAGGGGCAGCACCCCGGCCGCGGCCACGAGCAGCGCGAGCGCCATCATGCGTGTCTTGTTCACCCGGCCCCCCTCGACCCCCAACGATGCCGACAAACTTTACCCCAAAAAGAGAACGGCGCCCGCAGGCGCCGTTCTTTCAGCCGTCCCGTCGCCAGAAGCGGCGGGAGGCCGGTACTACCACCCAGATGGCTTAGCCAGCCGTCGGGGCTTCCGTGGCGGCCGGCGTTTCCGCGGCGCCCTGGTTTTGCTGCAGCTCGATGCCACCGATGGCCTTGATCGACAGGCGCAGACGGCCCTTGTCGTCAGCTTCGATGACCTTCACGCGCACTGCCTGGCCAACCTTCAACACGTCGTTGATGTTGGCGATGCGGTAGTTGGCGATTTCCGAGATGTGCAGCAGGCCGTCGCGGCCCGGCAGCACTTGCACGATGGCGCCGAAGTCCAGCAGACGCAGCACCGAGCCGTCGTAGACCTGGCCCACTTCAACGTCAGCGGTCAGCTCGACGATGCGGCGTTGCGCTTCCTTGGCCTGGTTTTCGTCCACGCTGGCAATCACGATGGTGCCATCGTCCGAAATGTCGATCTGCGTGCCGGTTTCTTCGGTCAGCGCACGGATGGTGGCGCCGCCCTTGCCGATCACGTCACGGATCTTCTCGGGGTTGATCTTGATGGTCAGCATGCGCGGCGCGAACGCCGACAGCTCGCCACGCGACTCGCCCAGGGATTTCTTCATCTCGTTCAAGATGTGCAGGCGGCCTTCACGGGCTTGCGCCAGTGCGACCTGCATGATTTCCTTGGTGATGCCCTGGATCTTGATGTCCATCTGCAGAGCGGTCACGCCCTTCTCGGTACCAGCAACCTTGAAGTCCATGTCGCCCAGGTGATCTTCATCGCCCAGGATGTCGGTCAGCACGGCGAACTTGCCGTTGTCCAGGATCAGGCCCATGGCCACGCCGGCCACGTGATCCTTAACCGGCACGCCAGCGTCCATCATGGCCAGCGAACCGCCGCAGACCGATGCCATCGACGAGGAGCCGTTGGATTCGGTGATTTCCGAGACGATACGGATGGTGTACTGGAAATCTTCCGGCGCGGGCAGCAGCGGCACCAGGGCGCGCTTGGCCAGACGGCCGTGGCCGATTTCGCGACGCTTCGGCACGCCGATGCGACCCGTTTCGCCCGTGGCGAAGGGGGGCATGTTGTAGTGCATCATGAAGCGGTCACGGTACTCGCCCATCAACGCGTCGATGATCTGCTCGTCCTGCTTGGTACCCAGGGTGGCGATCACCAGAGCCTGCGTTTCACCGCGGGTGAACAGGGCGCTGCCGTGTGCGCGCGGCAGCACGCCCAGACGGACGCTGATCGGACGCACGGTGCGGGTGTCGCGGCCGTCGATACGCGGTTCGCCGTTCAGGATCTGGCTACGCACGATGCGCGATTCCAGGTCGAACAGGATGTTGTCGACGGTCACGCCATCGGGCTCGGCGCCACCGGTTTCGGCGGCTTGGGCAGCCAGGCGGGTGCGCACGTCGCTGTAGACTTCACGCAGCTTGGTGGTACGAGCCTGCTTTTCGCGAACTTGGTAGGCGGCAACCAGGCCGTCCTGGCCAGCAGCGGTCACCGCGCTGATCAGGCTTTCGTCCTTGGCGGCGGGCTTCCAGTCCCAGTCGGGCTTGCCAGCGTCGCGCACCAGTTCATGGATGGCGTTGATGGCGGCTTGCAGTTGTTCGTGGCCATAGACCACGCCACCCAGCATGACTTCTTCCGACAGCTGGTCGGCTTCCGATTCCACCATCAGCACGGCGGTTTCGGTACCGGCGACCACCAGGTTCAGGTTCGACGTCTTGACCTGCGCGGCGGTCGGGTTCAGCACGTATTGGCCATTGATGTAGCCAACGCGAGCGGCGCCGATCGGGCCGTTGAAGGGGATGCCGGAGATGGCCAGGGCGGCGGAAGCGCCGATCATGGCGGGGATGTCAGGATCGATCTCGGGATTGACCGAGACGGTGTGAATCACCACCTGCACATCGTTGTAGAAACCTTCCGGGAACAGCGGACGCAGCGGACGGTCGATCAGGCGCGAGGTCAGCGTCTCTTTTTCCGAGGGCTTGCCTTCACGCTTGAAGAAACCACCGGGGATACGGCCGGCGGCGTACGTCTTCTCGATGTAGTCGACGGTCAGCGGAAAGAAATCCTGGCCAGCCTTGGGCTTCTTCGCCGCGACGACCGTGGCGAGCACGACGGTGTCATCCACCGACACGACAACAGCGCCGGAAGCTTGGCGGGCGATTTCGCCGGTTTCCAGAACGACCGTGTGCTGGCCGTATTGGAACGTTTTAGTCACTTTATTGAACATGACGATTATTCCTTACAAATGAAAAACCGTGGCCGCTGCGACAAAGTCGCACCGGCCACGGTTGCGTCATGGGGAACCGACCCCGTCGATCACTTGCGCAGACCGAGAGCTTCGATCAGTGCGCGATAAGCATCGGGGTTACGGCCCTTGAGGTAGTCGAGCAGTTTGCGACGACGGCTGACCATGCGCAGCAAACCGCGGCGCGAGTGGTGGTCCTTCATGTGTTCTTTGAAGTGACCGGTCAATTCGTTGATGCGGGCGGTGAGCAGAGCCACCTGAACTTCGGGGGAGCCGGTATCGCCCTGGGCGCGTTGGAACTTCGCAACGATATCGGACTTCTTGATGTCAGCGACGGACATGTAATGACCTCTTCGAACATGCGTCAGGGCCGAGGCGCCCAGACGTGGGTTAAAAAATAATGTGTACTACGAGCCAGGCATCGTTCTTCGATGCGTCTTGCCAAATAAGTACTGTATGCCTTGGATACGCGCTTCCCGAACCTTATGTCGGAAAAGCCGTGGGATTATAGCCGAAAGCGGGAAATTGTCCCCATAGTCCTTTCGCTACCCTTGCCTCTACCTTGCAGCGGCGCCTGGAGCCGATGATGCCAACCCTGTCCCTTATTCATTTCCGCCATACGGGCCGTACGGTGCGCCCCGCCAAGAAAGCCGGTTTGCGCCGGCCGGCCGCCCTGTCGCTGGCACCACTGGTCCTGCTGGCCGGTCTGGCGGGCTGTGCCGACATGGCGGCCAAGGTGCCGCCGGGCGCGCCGCTGGCCCAGGTCGAAGCCAGCTATGGCCGCCCCAACTTCACCTGCACGCCGCCGCAAGGCGGGCAACGGGTGATCTGGACCCAACAGCCCTTGGGCCAGTACGCCTGGGGCGCCAACGTCGGCCCGGATGGCCGGATCGACCGCGTGGAACGCCTGCTGACGGACGCGCATTTCAAGGTGCTGGACGACGGCGATTGGCCGGCTGAACGGGTGCGCTGCGAATTCGGACCGCCCGCCATCATCGACGAGGTGGGCCTGCCCAGCGTGCGCCAGGTGGTCTGGTCCTACCGGTATCGGGAAAGCGACGCCTGGAATTCGCTGATGTACGTCTACATGGGCCGCGCGGGCGACCGCGTGACGCGGCATCACCCGGGGCCCGATCCCATGTACGAAGAGGACCGCTTTGGCTGGCCCTGAAACCTTCGCGGTCAAAGCCGCGGCCCCTGCGCTGCTGAACGCCTGACTCGAAACCAGGCGGACAAATCAGGCCGACGGACCGCCGTTGCGGATCCGATTACGCTGCAGCCGGCGGGCCCGGCTCCAGCGCCAGGCCAGCACGAACCAGCCGGAAACCCCATAGATGACGAACAGGCCGAACAGCACGACCGGGGGATCGCTGGACACGAAGACGAAAGCCGCCACCACCACCAGGATGCCCCAGAACGGCACGCTGCGGCCCAGGGTAAAGCTCTTGCCGCTGTAGAACGGCACGTTGGTGACCATGGCGATACCCGCATACATGGTGACCACGAAGGCCGTCCACGCCATGAAGGAGTCATGGATGGGCAGCTTGTTGTCGACCGCCAGCCAGACGTAGCCGGCCACCAGCGCGGCGGCCGACGGGCTGGGCAGCCCCTGGAAGTAACGCTTGTCGACCACGCCGATGTTGGCGTTGAAGCGGGCCAGGCGCAAGGCCGCGCCCGCCACGTAGACGAAAGCGGCCAGCCAGCCCCAGCGTCCCAGCTCATTGAGCATCCATTCGTACATGACCAGCGCCGGCGCGACGCCGAAGGAGGTCATGTCCGACAGCGAGTCGTATTGCTCGCCGAAGGCGGATTGCGTATTGGTCAGCCGGGCAACGCGACCATCCATGCCGTCCAGCACCATGGCCGCGAAAATCGCGATGGCCGCGGCTTCGAACTGGTTGTTCATGGCCTGCACCACGGCATAGAAACCGGCGAACAGGGCTGCCGTGGTGAACGCATTGGGCAGCAGGTAAATGCTGCGGTGGCGATTCTCGGCGTCGCGCATCGAAAGTTTAGGCATGGCGGGCGTCTGGAGTGGCGTGAATGGCGTCTGGGGAATCAGGCAGGTGGGGCGCGATGGCGCCTCAACCCACGGACGATTCCGTGACGGCGGCGGGCAGGTCGGCCAGCACGGAGCTGGTGGCGCTGACCTTGTCACCCAGGGCCACGCGCGGACGCGCGGCCGGCGGCAGGTAAACGTCCACCCGCGAACCGAAGCGGATGAAGCCGTAACGCTGGCCGCGGGTCAACTTGTCGGTCTTACGGGCATAACAGAGGATGCGCTTGGCAACCAGGCCGGCAACCTGCACCGCGGTGACCGTATGGCCGGCGGGCGTGCGCAGCACCATGGCATTGCGCTCGTTTTCCAGCGAGGCCTTGGCCAGCGCGGCATTGACGAATTTGCCAGGGAAATATTGCACGTCGAGCACTTCGCCGTCGACCGGCGAGCGGTTCGAGTGGACGTTGAACACGTTCATGAACACGCTGATCTTCAGCGCGTCGCGGTCCGCATAGGGGTCGCGCACGGTTTCCACCGCGACGATGCGGCCGTCGGCCGGGGACAACACGGCGCTGGCCGAGTCCGGCGCCATACGGGGCGGATCGCGGAAAAACTGCAAAACGAACAGGGCCAGGATCCAGAAGATCACCGACACGGCCGGCGACCAGAACGTCACCAGCACGGCAATTACCACGGCGCCGGCCAGGAAAGGCCAGCCCTCGCGGGCAATGATGGGATGGGGATAAGGGGGTTTATTCATCGTAGGCGAAGGTTAACCGATATGGCCCCGTTTGTGCCCCCGACGGCTGCGGCAAGACGAGACGGAATGAGCCTGCATGAGGCAAAAAAAACGGCATGCCTGAGCATGCCGCCGATGCAAATTCTATACCCGGGCCACACACGCAGTGCGGCCCGGGCGACGGGGCAAGGATTGTACCCTCCCCCGGCTGCCCATCAGTTCTTGGACTTGTCCACCAGCTTGTTGGCGGCAATCCAGGGCATCATGGCGCGCAGCTTGGCACCGACCACTTCGATTTGCGATTCCGCGTTGATGCGGCGGCGCGAGGTCAGGGTCGGGGCGCCGGCCGTGTTTTCCAGGATGAAGCGCTTGGCGTATTCGCCGGTCTGGATGTCGGTCAGGCACTGACGCATGGCCTTGCGGGTTTCGTCGGTGACAACCTTGGGGCCGGTCTCGTATTCGCCGAATTCGGCGTTGTTCGAGATCGAGTAGTTCATGTTGGCGATACCGCCTTCATAGATCAGGTCGACGATCAGCTTCAGTTCGTGCAAGCACTCGAAATAGGCCATTTCGGGAGCGTAGCCGGCGTCCACCAGCGTGTCGAAACCAGCCTTGATCAGTTCAACGGTACCGCCGCACAGCACGGCTTGTTCGCCGAACAGGTCGGTTTCCGTTTCTTCGCGGAAGTTGGTTTCGATGATGCCGGCACGGCCGCCGCCGTTGGCGCTGGCGTACGACAGGGCCACGTCACGGGCGGCGCCGGACTTGTCCTGGTACACGGCCACCAGGTGGGGCACGCCGCCGCCCTGGCTGTAGGTCGAGCGCACGGTGTGGCCGGGGGCCTTCGGGGCGATCATGATGACGTCGATGTCTTCGCGCGGCACGACCTGGCCGTAGTGCACGTTGAAACCGTGGGCGAAGGCCAGCGCGGCGCCCGCCTTGATGTTGGCGTGCACGTCGTCGCGGTAGACCTTGGCGATGTTTTCGTCGGGCAACAGCATCATGACGACGTCGGCGCCCTTCACGGCTTCGGCCACTTCCTGGACCTTCAGGCCGGCATTGGCGGCCTTGCTCCACGAAGCGCCGCCCTTGCGCAGGCCGACCACGACGTTCACGCCGGAATCATGCAGGTTCAGGGCGTGGGCGTGGCCTTGCGAGCCGTAGCCGATGATGGCGACCGTGCGGCCCTTGATGAGGGAGAGATCAGCATCTTTGTCGTAGAAAACTTTCATGGGGTGCTCCGATATTTATCTAAGAATCTGGTTCAAATCAAAACTACAAATGGGCTTCCACTGCGGCTACAGCTTCAGTACTCGCTCACCGCGTCCAATACCCGAAACGCCCGTGCGGACGGTTTCGAGAATCGCGCTGCGATCCAGTGCCTCGATGAAGGCCGAGATCTTTTCCTGCACACCGGTCAGTTCGATGGTGTAGGACTTGTCGGTGACGTCAATGATGCGGCCGCGGAAAATGTCCGCCATGCGCTTCATTTCCTCGCGTTCCTTGCCGACCGCGCGCACCTTCACGAGCATGAGCTCGCGTTCGATGTGCGCGCCTTCGGTCAGGTCCACGACCTTGACCACGTCGACCAGGCGGTTCAGGTGCTTGGTGATCTGTTCGATCACTTCGTCCGAACCCGTGGTGACGATGGTCATGCGGGACAGCGTGTCGTCCTCGGTGGGCGCCACGGTCAAGGTTTCGATGTTGTAGCCGCGGGCCGAGAACAGGCCGACCACGCGGGACAGGGCGCCGGGCTCGTTTTCGAGCAGGATGGAGATAACGTGTTTCATGGCGCCCTCTTACAGATCTTCCGAACCGAGCAGCATCTCGGTCAGGCCGCGGCCGGCCTTGACCATCGGCCACACGTTTTCGGTGCGGTCGGTGATGAAGTCCAGGAAGACCAATCGTTTCTTATGCTTGTTGAATGCTTCCCGCAGCGCCGGCTCGACGTCCGCCGGGCGCTCGATGCGCAGGCCGACGTGGCCATAGGCCTCCGCCACCTTGACGAAGTCGGGCAGCGAATCCATGTACGACTCGGAATAGCGCGAGCCGTAGTCGATCTGCTGCCACTGCCGCACCATGCCCAGGAACCGGTTGTTCAGGCACACGATCTTGGGCGTCAGATGGTATTGCTGGCAGGTCGACAGTTCCTGGATGTTCATCTGGATGGAGGCCTCGCCGGTGATCACGGCAATGTCCTCACCCGGATTGGCCATCTGCACGCCCATGGCATAGGGCAAGCCCACGCCCATGGTGCCCAGGCCGCCGGAGTTGATCCAGCGGCGCGGCGAACCGAAGCGGTAGTACTGGGCCGCCCACATCTGGTGCTGGCCCACGTCGGACGTGACGAAAGCGTTGCCGCCGGTCACTTCCCACAGCTTTTCCACCACGAACTGCGGCTTGATGACCTCGTCCGAGTTGGTGTATTTCAGGCATTCCTTGCCGCGCCAGGTATTGACCTGCTGCCACCACTTGGTGAGCGCCGGCGGCTTGCTTTCAGCCGCGCGGAACTGCGCCAGCATGTCCACCAGCACGTCCTTGACGTTGCCGACGATAGGCACGTCCACCCGCACCCGCTTCGAAATCGACGAGGGGTCGATATCGACGTGGATGATCTTGCGCGGGTTCTGCGCGAAATGCTTGGGATTGCCGATGACGCGGTCGTCGAAGCGCGCACCGATGGCCAGCAGCACGTCGCAGTGCTGCATCGCCATATTGGCTTCGTACGTGCCGTGCATGCCGGGCATGCCCAGGAAGCTGGGATGGCTGGACGGCAGGCCGCCCAGGCCCATCAGGGTGTTGGTGCAGGGCGCGCCCAGCAGGTCGACCAGTTCGGTCAGTTCCGGAGCCGCGTCGGACAGGATGACCCCGCCGCCGGTGTAGATCATGGGCCGTTCGGCCGCCAGCAGCATCTGCACGGCTTTCTTGATCTGGCCCTGGTGGCCCTTGGTCACCGGCGCGTAGGAACGCATGGTGATTTCGCCCTTGGGCGGCGTGTACTTGCCCGGCGCCAGGGTGATGTCCTTGGGGATGTCGACCAGCACGGGGCCCGGACGGCCGGTGCGCGCGATATAGAAAGCGCGGCGCAGCGTATCGGCCAGGTCCTTGACGTCACGCACCAGGAAGTTGTGCTTCACGCAGGGGCGCGTGATGCCAACGGTATCGCATTCCTGGAAGGCGTCTTCGCCGATGGCCGCGGTGGGCACCTGACCGCTGATGATCACCATCGGAATGGAGTCCATATAGGCGGTGGCGATGCCGGTGACCGCGTTGGTCACGCCGGGGCCGCTGGTGACAATACAGACACCCGTCTTGTTCGACGAACGCGAATAGGCATCGGCCGCATGCACGGCAGCCTGTTCGTGGCGAACGAGGATGTGCTGAAACTTGTCTTGCTTGAAGATTGCGTCGTAGATGTAGAGCACCGCGCCGCCCGGGTATCCGAAGACGTGTTCCACGCCCTCATCCGCAAGGCAACGCACGACGATGTCGGCGCCATTGAGTTCCATATTGTGTTCCTTTCCCTGTTTCCGGCCCAACGTTCTGGAGTGCCTCGCCCGGATACGGCGACGGCGGAACCCGATACCGGCTGCGGTAACACGATCGGCGCTTTGCGGTTCACGGAACCGCGCCACCCGAACGCCCTACCGATCCGGCACGCGTCCATCTAAAACGCAGTGCATACGCCCACATGGGCGGCGGAGATCGAAATGGAAGCCTTGACTGCACGCTTTTGGCGCGGCCAATGGCAGGGTACTACTGGCGCTTGCTGCCGGTCGGTGGACCGACGGTCTTGCTGGCCATTCGACACCAGCCAGAGATGAACGGCCAGTGCGAGCGAGCGACTTTACCGTGTTTGCCCACGCCCTGGCAAATCAATCGGGTCGGCGAACGTAAAAACCCCGTCATCGCCGTAAAAATGCCACACAATTCACCGCGAATTGCGGGGACATAACCCCCCAAAGCCGCCGTCACACTCTCTATACTTGTCGCACCCTCACGCCCGGACCCGCCGCCCATGGATTTGCGCCTTACCAGCCTCCGCAAATTTCTCTACAGCCACTATTTTTTCGGCGGAGTGCGGCAGGCCATCGGGATGCTGCTGCCAGTCCTGATACTGGGGGTGGTGTTCGACCGCTACACCCTGGGCCTGGTCGCGACCTTCGGCGCCCAGTGCGTGTCCATCATCGACCAGCCCGGCGGACCGCAGCGCCACCGCACCAACGAGATGCTGGGGGGCGCCCTGGTGGCGACCTTCACGGTGTTCATCACCGGTTTTGCATCGACGCAGCCCGCCATCCTGTGGGTGGTGGTGACCCTGCAATGCTTCGCGTATTCCATGCTGACCGTGTTCGGCAAGCGCGGCGGCCTGATCGGTTTCGGCGGCCTGCTGGTGATGGCCCTGACCATGCACTCGCCCCTGCAGCCCAACCAGGTGCTGCTGCACGCGGCCGGCACCCTGGGCGGCGCCCTCTTCTACCTGGCTTTCAGCCTGACCTTCAGCCGCATCTTCTGGCTGCGCGAGGAACAGCAGGCCATGTCGGTGGCCCTGTTCGCCACCGCCGACTATATGGAAGCGCGCGCCGCCTTCTACGATGAGGCCGAGGACCTGGACACCTGCTACAGCACCGTGATCCAGCGCCAGTCCGCCATGACGGAAAAACACCAGGCCGCCCGCGACATGGTGCTGCGCCAGCTGCCCCGCGGCAAGGGCGCGGGCGACGCCCGCCGCGTCATGGTGTGGAATATGTTCGTCGACATGCTGCAGTTGATGGACACGCTGTTCGCCACCCACACGGATTACGCCTACCTGCGGCGGGCGCTCAGCGGCAACGACCTGCTGCTGTTCATGCACGATTCGCTGATCAAGATGTCGCTGGAGATGAATCGCGTCGCCCTGGCCCTGTCCAGTAACGACAAGGTGCGCCGCCGCACCAGCATCAAGGCGGAACTGCGGGCGATGGAATACGAGATCGACCTGCTCAAGCAGCAGGGGCTGAGCGAGCGCGAACCCGAAACCCTGGCCGTGCTGATCCAGATCCAGCGCCGCCTGCGCAATGCCAGCCGCATCGTCGATCGCCTGGCCGACCATACCCAGGCCAGCCCGGATGCCACGCCGACCAGCGCCCTGCGCATCGACAAGTCGCTGACGCGCTTCATGACGCGGCAGGAATTCCGCGTCGGCATGCTGACCAGCAATCTGCGCCTGGATTCGCCCAACTTCCGTTATGCCTTGCGGGTGACCCTGGCCGCCTCGCTGGCGATGATCCTGACCGAGCTATGGGTGACCGAAGCGTTTTCGGCGCATAACTACTGGATCATCCTGACCATCGTCATCGTCATGAAACCCGGCTTCGCGCTGACCCGCCAGCGCAACGGCTGGCGTCTGATGGGCACCCTGCTGGGGTGCCTGCTGGCCGCGGTACTGCTGAATCTCACCGACAAGCCCGCCATTCTGTTTGGCGCCCTGCTGGTCGCCTGCATCATGGGCAACAGCCTGGTGCTGCTCAATTACATGGGCAGCGCGGTATTCAACACCCTGTTCGTGGTCCTGGTCTTCCACTTCGTGTCACCTGGCACGGTGTCGATGGAGGTGATCGGGGAACGGGCCCTGGATACCCTGATCGGTTGCGGCGTGGCCCTGCTGTGCAGCTATGCCTTCCCCTGGTGGGAATCGCGCTATATGGCGCCGCTGGCGCGGGCGGCGATCAATGCCAACCGCGATTACCTGAGCGCCGGGCTGCGCTATGCGGAAGTCATGCGGCGCAAGCAGATGGCCAAGGCAGCCCAGGCGCCCGTCACCGCGGCGCTGGTCCAGGGGCCGCAGCCGGACGTGCCCCCGCAGCCCGACGAGGAAGATGCCGACCTGAACTGGCGCCTGGCGCGCAAGAACGTGCACATCTCCTTCAGCAATTTCGCCGAGGCGTTCTATCGCATGATCAGCGAGCCGCGTTCACGCCAGCAGTTCGTGCCGGAGCTGAACAACCTGCTGATCCAGAACCATATCCTGGCGTCGCAGACCACCGCCGCCGTACCGACCCTGTCGACCCTGGCCGAAGAGCCGCCGGCGTCGGTCCAGGACACCTTGCAGGATATCGTGATCATGCTGGATCCGGCGCGCCCGCCGGTGCCGCCGCTGCCGGAGCAGCTGGACAACCAGGGCGATCTGGCCGCCCTGGCCTATCCGCTCAAGCTGATGGTCAAGGCGGGGCAGATGATCCGGCAGGAAAGCGGGGCCTTAGGCTAAGCGCCGGGGGCTTAGCCGGGCCAAGCCCCGCTCAGCCTTCCAGCTTGCGGCGGAACACCAGTTTGTCCGGCGTCGAGGCGTCGGCCGCATACGCGTAGCCTTCGCTGTCGAAACCTTGCAGCTTCTCCGGCGTGCCGGCCTTGTGCGTGATGGCATAGCGCGCCATCAGGCCGCGGGCCCGCTTGGCGTGGAAGCTGATGATCTTCCAGGCGCCATTCTTCCAGTCCTGGAACACGCACTGCACCACGCGCGCCTGCAGGGTCTTCAGGTGGACCGACTTGAAGTACTCCTCCGAAGCCAGGTTGACGATGATGGGCTTCTTGGCGTCGGCCTGACGTTCGTTCAGGTACTCGGCGATGTGGGTGCCCCAGAAGTCGTACAGGTTCTTGCCACGCTTGGTTTCCAGGCGGGTGCCCATTTCCAGGCGATACGGCTGCATCAGGTCCAGCGGGCGCAGCACGCCGTACAGGCCGCTGAGGATGGCCAGATGTTCCTGCGCCCAGTCCAGCTGTCCGGGTGTCAAGGTGTCGGCCTGCAGGCCTTCATAGACATCGCCGTTGAAGGCCAGGATGGCCTGGCGCGAATTGGCCTGGGTGAACTTGGGCTTCCATTCGGCGTAGCGGCGGACGTTCAGCTCGGACAAGGCCGCGCTCAGGTCCATCAACCCCGAAATATCGTCGGCCGACTTGGTCTTGAGCACTTTGATCAGTTCGGCGGCCTGGTCGACGAACAGCGGCTGGGTGTGTTCCTGGACCTGGAGCGGGGTGTCGTAGTCCAGCTTTTTGGCGGGAGACAGCAGATACAGCATGGAAACGGGTTCCTTTCTCTTAGGTATTGAATGTTCAGCGCGGCGGGATAAGGGCTGCGGCGCCCTGGGTAGCGGGCCGCGGCGCCTGCATCAACGCGCGGTCCAGCCGCCGTCGACCGAGATCGTGGTGCCGGTGACCTGTTCGGCCGCGGGCGACGCCAGGTACACGGCGGTACCGCCCAATTGTTCCGGCGTGACGAACTGCAGCGACGGCTGCTTTTCGCCCAGCAGATCGCGCGCGGCCTCTTCCTGGCTGATGCCTTTCGACGCAGCGATGGCGCTGATCTGCTTTTCCACCAGGGCGGTACGCACCCAGCCCGGGCAGATGGCGTTGGCGGTGATGCCCTGCCCCGCGGTTTCCAGCGCGGTGACCTTGGTCAGGCCCACCACGCCGTGCTTGGCGGCGACATAGGCGGATTTATTCGCCGAACCCACCAGGCCGTGGGCGGACGCGATGTTGATGATGCGGCCCCAGCCTTGCTTCTTCATGTGCGGCAAGGCGGCGGCGGTGCCGTGGAAGACGGCGGACAGGTTCAAGGCGATGATGGCGTCCCAGCGGTCGGCGGGGAAGTCTTCGATCAGGGACGTGTGCTGGATGCCGGCGTTGTTGACGATGATGTCGATACGGCCGAGCTGCTTGACCGTGTTCTCGACCAGGCCGCGCACGGCGTCGCCGCGGCTCAGGTCGGCGCCGTCGTAGAGTGCCTTGACACCGTGAGCCAGGGCCAGGCCGGCACGGGTTTTTTCGATATCGGCGGCGTCGCCGAAACCGTTCAGCACCACATCCGCCCCTTGCGCGGCCAACGCCGTGGCGATCCCCAATCCGATGCCGCTGGTGGATCCGGTGACGACCGCTACTTTTCCTTTCAGCATGAAGAATCTCCTATACGCATGCAGGGCGTGATGAAGGGGTGGGAACCGCCGGCGCGCCGGGCGTCAGGCCCGTGGGCGCGCCCTTGCGGACGCGCGGCGCCGGGATCAGTCCGCCGCCGCTTCCGGAGTGTAGCCGCGTCGCGCCCGGGCGCGCATGCGCATGCGTTCCAGGATCTTCAGCCAGACCGGCACGATGGCCATGGACACGGCCACCACCACGGAGATCAGGTCACGGTGGGGCACTGACAACAAGCTGTTATCCACAGCCTCGTTGAAGATGGCGAAGCCGAACTCCCCGCCCTGCGCCAGGCCGATGGCGAAAGGCAGCCGGTGATAGGCCGGCAGGCCGGTCCAGCGCGCGATGCCGTACAGAATCAGGCCCTTGATCACCAGCAGGCCGATAACCCCCAGCACCACGAAAGGCCATTGCTCGCGCAGGACGTCCAGGTTGATGACCATACCGATGGACAGGAAGAACAGGCCCAGAAGCAATCCCTTGAACGGCTCGATGCTGGCTTCCATCTCTTCGCGGTAGCGCGACTTGGCCAATAGCACGCCCACCAGGAAGCCGCCCAGGCCGGCCGACAGCCCGGCGTGGTCGAACAGTTGGGCAGTGCCGATCACCACCAGCAAGGTGGCGGCGGTGAAGAGCTCCTGCAGCTTGGCCCGCTGGACCCAGGTCATCAGCCTGAAGACCCGCGCCACCACGATGACCGCCACGGCCGAAGCCCCTTCCACGAAGGAAGGCGCACGGCTGCCGCCACCGCCGATGATGCCCACCGCGACCAGGATGGGGATGGCGGCCATGTCCTGCCACAGCAGAATGCCCACGGCCGTGCGGCCCATGGGCGTGCGGCTGAGTTCGCGCTCGTCGAGCAGGCGCATGGCCACGGCGGTGGATGACAGCGACAGGGCCAGGCTGCACAGGATGGCGCCCGCCCAGGACATGCCGATCAGATGGCGCAGCGCCCCGCCCAGCAGCAGCGTCAGGGCGGCGGCGCTGAGGATCATCTGCAGCGAGCCGATGCCGAACACTTCCCGCCGCATCGCCCACAGCCGCGACGGCGCCATTTCCAGGCCGATCACGAACAGCATCATCACCACGCCCAGCTGGGAGATGTTGGTGATGGCGGGCACGTCCTGCACGAGGCCCAGGCAATAGGGTCCGATAAGGATGCCGGCCACCAGATAGCCTGGAATCGCGCCCAGGCCCAGCAACTGCGTCAACGGCACGCAGATCACGGCGGACAGCAGTAGGACGATGACGATTTCCATGTAGGAATCCTGGCGGGCGGGCGGGCTGGCGCTGAGGGAACAGGCATTCTGACAAGAAATTACCCTGCCGGGTGCGTCCGGGTATGCGGCAATTCAACAACTTTACGATTGGCTAGCTAAATTTCCGAAATCTCTGCTAGAATGGCGAGCTTTGCTGCTCCACGCACATTTCAGGTGCTAAATCTGATCAGGCGCTGGGTACCCGAATGCAAGTCAAATTCGGGAGTTGAGTTCTTCTTCGATGACGATCTTGGCTGGCGGCAAAACGATAGCCTCGATTCGACCACGGGGTTATTGAATGCAGTACCCCGGAGAGGTGGCAGAGTGGTCGAATGTACCTGACTCGAAATCAGGCGTACGGTATCCCCGTACCGTGGGTTCGAATCCCACCCTCTCCGCCAAATACTGAAAGCCCCTGAACTTCGTTCAGGGGCTTTTTTCTTGCCGCCCCCGACAGTGCGCTCAGTCGACCTTGGCCTCTCCCTCCTCTCTTGAAAAGGGGCGCGTACATCTCTGTAAAAGGTCCAAGGAACGTGGCTGAAATACGCGCGACGGCCCGCATGGCCGTACTCGGCGAAACGTGGCCCCCCCCCCCAGCGGCCACTCCGGACCCCAAGTCTCAATGTAATTCAGTCGAGCACAAATCGGCGCGGTGCGCGACAAAAGCGGTTTCGATAATCGTCCGAGCGTTGGTGTTGATCGCCTTGGCACTCTGCTTTGCGATTTCGCTGTCAGGACGCTCGGGGTAAAACACGACCATCTCGCCCAGTCGCGCGCTGGCCGTGAAGCTGGTCTTCGGCATACGGCCGAGACTGAATATCTGGTAGTCCCGCGCAGCGTCCATCGCCTGCGCGAATTTGGCGACCGCCGGCGTGGCTTCATATTCCGCCACTTCGGCGCGCTGCGACGGGGACAGATTGCCCAGATACGCCTGCTCCACGGATTCACTCAAGGCTTGCAGCATCGTCCCGAGGTTGGTCCAGGCCTCCCAGGTCGCGGGTGCCACGGGCCACATGGTGCGCAGGGAAAGGAAGGTGTCGGCGTAGGCAGGACTTATCGCGCGCAGGGCGGAGGCCACATGGTCCAGTTCGCCTGTGCGTGCCAAGGTCTCCTTGAATTCGATGAGATACGCCACATTAGGCTCGCCGGTATCGATGTCGATAAGTTCGCCCTGCAGGACTTCCGTCAGGGCGCGCCCGACATCGGAGATGCTGCGGTACTGCGCCGTCTCAGTACTTGTCAGCGCCTGCATGGACTGTTGGTATTCGGCGTCGGAAAGTTGGTCCGCCACCCACCGCAGGGGTCCGACGTTGCTTGCCGCTTTGAACTGCATGGCGGCTTCGTACAGCCTGTCGCCCGCTGCATCGAAATACTGGCGGTAGTCCGGCATTAAGTAGCGTATCGTGCCTCGTTCGGGCAGACAGCGCTTCAGGAATGCATAGCGCCTGATGTCCTGGCCGAAAGTGGAAAACTTCATGTTCGGTTTGGCCCAGGCCTTCGCGAAGTCACTGGTATTGTCCATGGCAGCTTGCAGCGCGCGCTGGCGGTCGAGCGTCTTGCTGGCTTCGGCGCCTGCCGCCGAGCCAAGCAAAGGGAACATGATCAGGAATGCGATGGTCTGGATCAGTCTCTTCTTCACAGATGTCATTGCTCCGGAATTTATGGGACGGCTCTGCCGACGTGAGCCTTGACTAGCGTCTGCGTCGGCGCCAATGGTGTTGGACCATGAAGCAGGCGCCAGCGCCGGCTATCAGCCAGAACCATGCGGCCGAGAATAGTTGCCCAATGATGCTTCCCGTGCCCGTACCTGCTTCTTCCACCGTCGGGTCGGCGTCACCAAGCACCAGGGCCGCCAGCCCGGACTTCGCGACCTTGTCACCGGCTCGAAAATCGGCGTAGTTTTCGCCGGGGTGGTAGGTGAAGGTTGCCAGGATTGCCTTGAGCGCGGCGATGTCGTTATCGGTGACCGTGCCATGGGTCACAAGCGCAGCCGTCATCACGCCGTGGCGCCCCAGGATCCGGACGATGTAGTTCGAACTAGGGTTGCCCTGGTCGTCATGGAGCTTGACGCCCCATTCGAGCCGCCTCGTCTCCTGATCATAGTGGGGTGGAATTTGCCATCCATCGCCGAATATGACCGGCAGGCCAAGGCGACGCCGCCTGTCGTTATACAGCTCCTGCCCCTGCAGCATCTTGATGTACAGCGCGGTCGCATCGATCTTCTCGCCGTCGTTGACGTAGCCGAAGGAAGCGAATGAGAAGTACGCGAACCGGCGCAGCCTGGCTTCGGCAATCACATAGCGCCCGTCTTCGGGTGGATTACCCATGAGCCGGTTGAACTGTCCGACTTCGGTGCCGGCAAGGAAGGCGTAGCCCTTGGGTACCTGGATCGTCGCTCGTCCCGCAATGACTACGGATCGAGGTCCTACTTCCCAGTGCAGTTTGCGTAGCTCCGCGAATAAATCACGAGCAGGGCCCTGGCCGTAAGTCGGCGGCACCACGAAGAAAAGGAGAAGGAAAACACACAGGAATCCCGGCGTACGGCGCTGGCGCCCCAGTTGCGATGATGAGGCCGCGCTCTGTGAAATTCTCACTACTTGCTCCGACGGTCCCGCCCAAACGTTCGATCAGTTTATTTATCGATATTATTCTATTTGTTGCGCAATGTGTGAATTATGCGAATGCTTGACACGCACGTAAGGTGTCCCCGAAATATCCGTACAGGTCAAAACTGGAGGTAAGGTTGCCTCCCAGCGCCCCGCTTGAGATGAGGAGAAGCCATGAAGCGGCCGAGATTTGCCGAGCGGTCTTCCCCCTGTCTGATGACGTACCTACGAAACAGACTTACTCCATCCTTGTTCGCGGTGCCAGTTATATGACGAGGTGCGCCCAGACGCTATAGCCGCCAACACCGGCATCAGCATTCGCCTCAACATTGCGACCACCTCGGTCAGGGGCACTGCGCTCAGCGCATTCTTGTGTTGAAAGGCAAGCCATTGGGCGGACTTCCGCTCGTCTTCGGCAAATTCGTCAGTCAATCCAAACGGCGGCTCACCCGAAATTTTGGTCGCCCGGCGCGCGAAAGTCGCGCGAATCGCTTCGGTAAGTATCGGACCGTCGAAATCGCAGTGGGTGGCCATCACCCACAGATCAAAGTAGTCCTTCATCCGTGTGTTGAGAATCCCCAGGGACACTATCGCTTCCAGCTTCTCGGCTATCACGGTATAGCGGGGATAAACCCGCAGATTCGGGCTTGGCAAGTCATCAAGAATGACTGGATACAACGCGTCCTCCGGGCCTGGGACGACCGCGTCATTGAAGCCGACATCGATTTGAACCGGACAGCGCGCCCCATCTAGCACACCGACCACAGTCAACCTTACACCGGCGTAATTCGCCTCCTTTCGAATTTCAGTTGCCCTGAGTGTCTCTGCGGAGAAGACGATCCCGTCATCCACTTCTATCTGGCTGATCTGCCGAAAAGTCTGCATCAAGTCGGGAATTTCGGCGAGGCCAAAACCGAGCAAATCCGCGTCGCGCGTAGGTCGGTGCGGAATATCAAACCAAAGATCGAACAACAGCGCGCCCTTTAGCAAGAACTGATCGCGTTGATCCGACACGCTCAAGCGATACAACATGCGCTCTAGCGCGTAGCGCGTGAGAATCAAATTGAAGTCCAGATGCTTGGCGCGGGCTATGTTCAGCAGTCGGGCACGTATAGAAGCAGCAACATTGCGTTGGTTCAAGTCAGGCTTTCCAAATATGGACGCATCACATTGGCTACCCGGCAAACCTTTGCACAATGCCAGATATCCTGGCTGGTGACTCGCTTGTCCCGCCACGCCTCACGTAGCGATTCCAGCGCGACATCCATCCCGATCTTGTTGCGAAACTTGAAGCAGTCGACGACTGTCTTCGCGATCGATGTGACGCGGATGGCAACGCCGTCAATGGTATGTTCTTCGACGCCCAGCGACAGAGTCGCGTCCGAAAATCGGACTATTCTTACAGGCGGGTAGTCGATTTGAGGCGCTGCGGCCTTGTTGGCGATCGCGACCCAGACCTCGAACGGAGCCTGAGTAGTCAGGCCATGGAACTGCAACGCCGACAGCAGACAAATCACACCCTTAGGTACTCGGATAGCCGCTGCGGCTAGCGTCCCATGCTCTGAACGGAACTCCCGCAAGCCGTAAACGCCACGAGAAACGCGTACCAACTGGCCACGGCGAACTGCTCGCGTCAACGCAACGCGAGGAATGCCCAGTGAGGCCAGGTCACTCGACCGGATCACCCCATGAGTGCGAATCAGTTCGACCAGCGTGACTTCAGCGTTCTCCATAGCTACGAAGCTTGTTCCATTTCCTCGGTACTTGTCAATAAGTACCGAGGAAATGGAACAGGCGAGTCGGCCAGGCGGAGCTCGCCCGCAGGTCGTACAACGACCATGAAGTTAATGCGGACTGCAAACTAAAAAGCCCCTGACTCGCGTCAGGGGCTTTTGTAACTATCCCTGGAGTGGGATTACCACTGGTACTTCACCTGCATATCCACGGTACGGCCGCGGCCGTAGTAGCAGTAGAAGTCGCAACCGCTGATGTACTTCTTGTCGGTCAGGTTGCGGACGTTGAGCTGCACGGTCCAGTTGCGGTTGATTTCGTACAAACCCATCAGGTCGAACAGCGTGACGCTGCCGATCTTCTCGTCCGGGTAGTAGGTTTCATCCACGGTGGAACCGTTGTAGCGAACGCCGGCGGCCAGGGTCAAAGCTTGCGAGCTGGGCAGGACCAGGCGATGGCTGACCCACGCGCTGAACTGGTTCTTCGGGATCAAGGGCACACGCACGCTCTCGTCGGAACTGACGTCCTGACGCGCATGGTTGTGCGTATAAGCCAACTTCAGGTTGGTCGCCTTGCCGACACGGAAATCCGTGGACAACTCGATACCCTGGTTCTTGCGCTTGCCGATCTGCGTCTGGATGTTGGTCGAATCCGCCGCCAAGGCATTCTTCTCTTCCAGATCGAAATACGCCAGGGTCGCGGTGCCGTTCAGCCAATCCGGATTGAACTTCAAACCCACTTCGCGCTGCTTGCCTTCATACGGCTTGTAGCCCCGACCATAACCATCCGAGCCCGCCACCGGCTGGAACGACTCGGAGTAGTTGAAGTAAGGCGACACGCCGTAGTCGCTGATGTACATGGCGCCGAAATTCCGGCTGTTGTGGCTGACGTCGTAATCGGCGTTGGTGCCGGACGACAAGCTGTCACCCTCGGCCTTGTCGTGACGAATGCCGCCGGTGAACAGCCAGTTGGTCCCAACCTTCACTTGCGACTGGAAGTACGCGCCAAGCTGCCGCGTCTTCTGCTCGTAGGGCGTCCCGCTGACGTCGAACGGCTGGCCATAGACGGGGTTGAACATATCGATATTCGGCGCAAACCCGAAACCGTTGTTGTCCCCATCCGTCTTGGAATGCAGATAGTCGAAGCCGACCGTGGGAATCCACTCCACGCTGCCCCAGTTGACCTTGCCCTTGACCCGATTGTCGATGTAGTTGTTGTTCGTAGCGCCGTTGGTATAGCTATACCCGCGGATCGCTTGACGATTACCGTCCGAACCATAGGCAAACGTGTTCTGCTGGTCGATGTCCAGGCGCGTGAACTTGTAGTTCTGCGTGAATTCCCAACCATCGGCGAACTCGTGGCGGAACAGCCAGCCCGCGCTGACCTGCGTGCGGCGCAGATAATCCGAATACGGCTCACCCAGGTTGGTGGTGCGACCAATGTGGCCGTAAGGCGTATCGATCAGCGAGCCGTAGGCAGGCATGAAGCCGTTGGTCGGCGTGCCGTTCTCACGCTGGATGCTGGTCAGCAGCGTCAGCGAAGTGCGGTCGCTGAAATCCATCGTGACGCTGGGCGCCAGATAGAAGGTCTGCATGTCGGTGTGACGTTGCTGCCCGTCTTCCTCACGGGCCAGGCCGACGATGCGGTAGTACACGGAGCCGCTTTCATTGGCGATACCGTTGTAGTCGACGCTCAAGCCACGCCGATTGTTATTACCCACCTCGGCGCCAAGGCTCAAGGCCTCTTCCTTGTGCGGCCGCTTGGTCACCAGGTTGACCACGCCACCCACCGCCGCCGCGCCGAAGATGCTGGAGTTGGCGCCCTTCACCACTTCCACCGACTCGACACCAAAGATTTCAGGCTTCCATACGAAGAAACCGTTGGGCGTGGTGGGCGTGCCGTCCAGCGACGTCGAAGCGTCGAAGCCGCGAATCTTGAACCAGTCGACCTTGTTGTCGCCACCAAAGGGCTCGCTGACGATACCGGCTTGATATTGCAAAGCCTGGTCGAGCCTGCGTGCACCCGTCCGCTCTATGGCGTCCTGGTTGATCACGACGCTGGAGCCGGGCGACAGAAAGTCGACGCTCTGCAGCGCGTCCACCGTCCCCACCACCGTCACCGTGCTCAGCTCCTGGACTGGAGCGGCAGCAGACGATTGTTGAGCGTTGGCTACGCCATGCAAGCCAAAGGCTCCCAAGATAGCTGCGTTGATCGCGGTCAGGTATGTGCGCATGGAATCGTGTCAGGAAAACGTAATTAGGGAACTCAGTGGCGGAATGGTAATAGAAGCCATTCTCATACTCAAACAATTTGTATCTGTTTAGCCACACTTTCATCTAACATCCGATGGATGAGAGCCTTGAAGATTTCCCTGTGCTGCGGATTGGGCGGCGCTTTGTTGTTTGGTGTGATGGCCGTGGTGTTCAGCGGGGGCGACCTGTTCTGGGCCCTAGCGGCGGCGGTGATCGGCCTGCTACTGGGGCTGCTGGCCGCCCCGGAGTTCGAGCCCAAGGCCTTCAGGCACGCGGCCTTGTATCAGTGCCTGTGCGGCGCGCTGGCCGGCGGATTGATCGGGGGATGGCTCACCGCCAGCGCCCAGACCGGGCTGATGGCGGCCGCGATCGGCGCGCTGCTGGGCTGGTTGGCGCCGCGCTGGCTGCACCACGTGCAAGGGCCCTAGGGCAAACACGCGGTCCGGCGACCTGAACCGACGCGCGGTTAGCGCCCCGCCCCACCACCCGCGGCAGCGATGGCTTCGCGGGTGCGCGCAATGGCCGCGGCCAGGGGATCGGTCTCGCCCAGCAGGTCGAACGTGCCATTCAAGGCGAAGAAACAGTGTCCGTGCACCAGGGCAAATATCGACCGGGCCAGTTCCGGCCCTGCCGCCTTGCGCGCGGGAGGCAGCGCGGCGGTCACTTCATCGATCAGGATCCCGGTCACCCCCGCAAGCTTTTCGGCGTAAGACGCCGGCAACGCGGCATCTTCCGGCAGACGGAAGTCGTATAGCGCCGCCCAGGCATGCCGGTGGTGCGCCGCGAAATCGAAATACACGGCGATGGCCTGTTCCAGACGCGACGCGCCGGCAGGCGCGCCCTCCAGCCTGGCCACCAGCGCCGCGCGCCACATATCCAGGGTTCGCCCATTGACCGCCAGCATCAGGCCATCGTAGCTGCCGAACACGTTGTACAAGGTGCCGACGGAATAACCGATGCGCTTGGCCACCTCGCGCGCCGAGAACCGGGCATAGCCCACCTCGGACAGCAACAGGTGCCCTTCGCCAACGATCAGTTCGGCAAGCTCTTCGCGGGTGTGGTCGGATCGGCGGCTCATGAGGCGCAATCACAAGGTAAAAGCCAGGAATTCCGACAAGATAAAGAGAAAATTGAACACTGTCCAATAAATCGTCGAACACAATCCAAAAATTTATTGAACACTGATCAATTTCATGCCAACATGCATCCCACTATCAAGGATCGGCCTTTCCCTCCGGGAGACCGCCGACTAAAACAACAGCCCTTGTCGTATTGAGGAAGAAAGCAGAATGTCACCCTCCCCGCATTTCTCCTTGCTAGCTAAACGCCGCCTAGGCCCGCTCTTCCTGGTCCAGTTCCTGGGGGCGTTCAACGACAATCTTCTGAAATACGCCCTGCTGTTCATGGCGAATTTCGGTCTGTACGCCGCCGACCCGAGCCGCGCCAAGATGCTGGCCACGGTTGCCACCGGGCTGTTCATCCTGCCTTACTTCCTCTTTTCCGCCCTGGCCGGGCAACTGGCCGACCACTATGACAAGGCCCGCCTGATCCGCTGGATCAAGGCCGCCGAAATCGCCATCATGGTGCTGGCACTGGCGGGCTTCTGGGCCCTGTCCATTCCCTTGCTGCTGGCGTCGCTGTTCTTCATGGGGCTGCACTCCACCCTCTTCGGCCCCGTCAAGTACTCGATCATCCCGCAGCAACTGGCGGAAAAGGAAATCATGGGCGGCACCGGCCTTATCGAGGCCGGTACCTTCCTCGCCATCCTCGCGGGTCAACTGCTGGCAGGTGTGATCTCCATCCATACCGCCGGCATGGTGCTGATCGGCCTGGCGGCCCTGGGTTTCGTGGCCAGCCTGGCCATTCCCAAGGCGCCCCCCATCGGCGGCCAGCAACCCATAGACTGGAATATCTTCAAGAGCACCTGGGCCATCCTGGCCATCGCGCGCCGGACGCGCGGTGTGTGGCTGGCCATCCTGGGCATCAGCTGGCTGTTCGCCGCGGGCGCCGTCCTGGTCTCCCAATTCGCGCCGCTGGTCTCGGACCGGCTGGCGTCCTCGCAGAACGTCGCCACGCTGTTCCTGATCGTGTTCTCGCTGGCCATCGCGGCCGGCTCCATCGTCGTCAACCGCCTGCAGAAAGGCGAGGTCTCGGCCCGCTACGTGCCCATCTCGGCGCTGGCCATGGCGCTGGGCCTGATCGACCTGTGGCTGTCCACCAGCGGCTTCGTGGCGCAAACCACCGGCGCCACCGTAAGCCAGTTCATCGCCACATCCGGCGCCATCCGCATCCTCGTCGACCTGGCGGTGGTCGCCTTCGCCGGCGGCATGTTCGTGGTACCGCTCTACGCCATCATGCAGGTCATGAGCCCGCCCGAAGAATGCTCGCGGGTAGTAGCCGCCAACAACATCGTCAATGCCGGCGTCACCGTGGTCGCCGTGCTGGTGGTGGCTGGCCTGCTGGCCGCCAAGACCGATATCCCCGCCATCATCGGCGTGCTGGGTTTCGCGACGCTGATCGTCGCCATCGTATCGATCTGGCTGCTGCCGGAAACGCTGTTCAAGGACGTGGTGCGCCTGATCCTGCGCGTGATCTACCGCGTCGAGGTCAAGGGGCTGGAACACATGCCGCGTCCGGGCCAACCCGCCGTGGTCGTCGTCAACCATATTTCCCTGCTGGACGGCCTGCTGCTGGGCGCCTTCCTGCCGGGCAAGCCGACCTTCGCCGTCAACACCACCATCGCCCAGTCCTGGTGGATCCAACCCTTCCTGAAGCTGTTCAAGGCCTTCCCCGTCGACCCGACCAACCCGATGTCGACCAAGGCGATGATCAAGACCGTGCGGGAAGGCAATACGCTGGTGATCTTCCCTGAAGGACGCATCTCCGTCACCGGCGCCCTGATGAAGGTGTTCGACGGCCCGGGCATGGTCGCCGACAAGGCGGACGCCCCCATCATTCCGGTGCGCCTGGATGGTCCCCAGTACACGCCGTTCAGTTACCTGAAGGGCAAGGTGCGCTCGCGCTGGTTCCCCAAGATCAGCCTGACCGTGCTGACGCCGCGCCGCTTCCAGATCGAGGAAGGACTGACCGCGCGCCAGCATCGCGAGGCCGCCGGCCGCCGCCTCTACGACGTGATGAGCGACATGCTGTTCTCCACGTCGGGCACTCACACCACCCTGTTCGGCGCGCTCTGCGAGGCCCGGGTCGTGCACGGCGGCAACGCGAAAGTGCTGGAAGACGTCAAGCGCAAACCGTTGACCTACGATCGCCTGATCGTCGGCGCGCAGCTGCTGGGCAAACGCCTGGCTGCCCAGACCGAACGCGGCGAGGCCGTGGGCATCATGCTGCCGAATATCAACGGCGCCGTGGTGGCCTTCTTCGCGGCCCAGGCGGTCGGCCGCGTGCCCGCCATGCTCAATTTCACCGCCGGGCTCAACAACATGCAGTCCGCCTGCACGACGGCGCGCATCCGCAACGTGATCACCGCGCGGGCCTTCGTCGAACAGGCTGGTCTGGCCGCGACGGTCACCGCGCTGGAAGCCGACGGCGTGCGGGTGCTCTGGCTCGAAGACCTGGCCGCCAGCGTCGGCGGGCTGGAGAAACTGTGGGCGCTGCTGACCGCGCGCCGCGCCCCGGCCCGCCATGCCAAGCTCGCCATCGCGGCCGACGCGCCGGCGGCGATCCTGTTCACGTCCGGATCGGAAGGCACCCCCAAGGCCGTGGTGCTGACGCATCGCAACCTGTTGTCGAACTGCGCCCAACTGGCGTCCCGCGTCGACTACAACGCCAGTGACGTGATCCTCAACGCGCTGCCCATCTTCCACAGCTTCGGCCTGACCGGCGGCACCCTGCTGCCCCTGCTCAATGGCATCCGCACGGTGATGTACCCAAGCCCGCTGCACTACAGCATGGTCCCGGCGCTGGCCTATGACGCCAACGCCACCGTGCTGTTCGGCACCGACACCTTCCTGGCCGGCTACGCCCGCATGGCGCACGGCTACGATTTCTTTTCCGTGCGCTACATCTTCGCCGGCGCCGAAAAGGTCCGCGAGGAAACCCATCGGGCATATGCCGAGAAATTCGGCTTGCGCATCCTGGAGGGTTACGGCGCCACCGAATGCTCGCCCGTCATCGCCGTCAACACGCCCATGCATTTCAAGGTCGGCACCGTCGGCCGCCTCTTGCCCGGCATCGAAGCGCGACTTGAAGAAGTTCCCGGCATCGCCGAAGGCCAGCGTCTGTATATCCGTGGCCCCAACGTGATGGCGGGCTACATGCTGGCGGATGCGCCGGGCGTCTTGAAGCCGCCGGCCGAAGGCTGGCACGACACCGGCGACATCGTCAGCCTGGACAGCGCCGGCTTCATCACCATCCGCGGTCGTGCCAAGCGCTTCGCCAAGATCGGTGGCGAAATGGTCAGCCTGCCCGCGGCCGAAAACCAAGCCACGGCTTGCTGGCCCGGTTTCGAACATGCCGTCGTCACCCGCCCCGATCCCAAGAAGGGCGAGACGCTGGTGCTGTTTACCACCGCGCCCGAGGCAAACGCCAAAACCCTGCAGCAATGGGGCCGCGCCCATGGCGCCACGGAATTGATGATTCCCCGCGATATCCGCGTACTGGACAAACTGCCGGTATTGGGCACCGGCAAACTCGATTATGTGACCATGAGCGCCATGGCGGCCGCGGCTCCCGCCACCGCCGACACGGACGAAAAGGAAGTGGAGGAAGCATAGGCCTGGCGCAATATCGCCGATATGAACGATGGGCCGCTCAGATAGCCCGCTATAGATTGCGTCAAGGCAATTCCGCCATACTGGAGACGCGATCTTGAGGGCAGCCATCAAGACAAAAATCTGCGCGGCCACGGGCCTTTTTTTGATTAATACCTGCTGCGCCGCCGCTATCTGCGAAGCCAATCTCGTGCGCTCCACAAGAGTGGAGCCCGATAAATATACCTTCGGCTTTTCCGTGCAAATGGTCCACTGCCCTTTCGTCGCCTGCGAGGCGGCGATCCGCTACAAGGTGAACTACACGGAATTACTCAATGGCGGCCGTGTCGCCCTGGACCGCCGTTATCTGTTTTCCGCCGACATCGGCAATGGCGAACACGTCATCGACGATACCGTCACGGTGAGCACCAGCCGCTTCGATCCCCGGGTCGAAGACGTGGAAATCCTGGGCGTATCCTGCTCCTGACACAGTCCTGCTGACACGCGAATGAATACCAGCCCTGCGCCGCCGCACCTTGATGTTGATTAACAACATTCAAGAAACCGGCAGCAGCAGGACTGTAAACTTCGCCCTTCCTTCGCGAAGGCGCACGGCGTCGCGGCGAACGGCAAACCAACGCACACACCAACCAGGAAGAAGAGAAGTATTTCGTGGGCCTGATATCCATAGAATTCGGCTTGGGATTCCCCCTGTTTTTCTTCCTGTACTGGATTTGCCGTCCACGCCCGGACATCCAGAATCTGTTATTGACCGTGGCCAGCCTGGCGCTGCTGGCTTATTACGGTTCCCCCCGCATCGCCGCCTGCGTCGTGGTTTTCACGGTGCTGGTTTATCTGGTGACCAAAGCGATGCAGGCCGGCGCCTCGGCCTCGGCACGCAAAGCCTTGTTGATAGTCGGTGTCGCCCTGGCGGTGCTGAACCTGGTTTTCTGGAAATACGCCGAACCCTGGCGCGTACCCTTCGGCGGATGGTTATCGGACCAGGGCCTGGACTTCGACCTGCAAAACCAATGGCTGCTGCCCTTGGGCCTGTCCTATTACACGTTCCAGGGCATCAGTTACCTGGTGGCCTGCTATCGCGGCGACATCACGGTGAGCCGGCGCCTGAGCCTGATCGAACTGCTGGGACACTTCGGCCTGTTCCTGACGGTGACGGCCGGCCCCATCATTCGCGCCACCGATGCCAAACATCTGACCAGCTACGACAACGCGCCCTGCAACGCCCTGGACCAGATCAAGACGCGCGAACCGCGCCGCATTCTGCAGCCGACCTACGCGCTGAGCCTGATCCTGGCCGGGCTGGCGAAGAAATGGTGGTTATCCGGCTGGCTGGCCGCGCATATCGTCACGCCGGTTTTCGCCAATCCGTCGCAGTATCACTCCCTCGACATCTTCGCCGCGATCCAGGGCTACACGCTGCAGCTGTTTTTCGATTTCTCGGGTTATAGCGACATGGTGGTCGGGCTGGCCATGCTGCTGGGCCTGCGGCTGCCGGTGAATTTCCGCGCGCCGCTGCTGGCGCATAATCTGCGCGAGTTCTGGAACCGCTGGCACATCAGCCTTTCCACCTGGATCCGGGACCATATCTATGTTCCCCTCGGCGGCAGCAAGCAAGGTTTCTGGCGTACGCAATTGAATCTGCTGGCCGCCATGGGTTTATCGGGCGCCTGGCATGGGTATGGCTGGAAATTCGCCATCTGGGGATTGCTGCATGGCATCGGCCTGGTGTTGCTGAATATCGGCGACCGTTTGCTGGGCCGCGTGCCGGCGTGGCGTGCCGCCGGCAAGAAGCGCGACCTGATCTCCGGCCTGGGCCGGCCAGCGCGCATCCTTTCGGTCTTCCTGACCGTGCAGTTCGTCTGCGTGTGCTTCGTCCTTTTTCCGATTCAGGATCTGGGCGAAGTCGCGCGGCTATACAGCGCTTTGCTGAACAACTTCCATGACGTCCGCATCGGCCCGTGGACCCTGCCCGCGCTGCTGGCCATGCTGCTGTTGTGGGTCGTCTATCCCAAGCTGCGCCGCCTGCCTGAAACGTTTGCCGCCGGCCTGGCGCGCCTGCCCGCCCTGCTGCGCCCGGCGCTGATATTCGCCGCTTTTGTCCTGATCGTGCTGCTGGCGCCGTCCGGCATCCCCGGCTTCATGTATGCCAATTTCTGATTCCACCATGGCATCCCCGCGCATCCAATCCCTATCGGCCCTGTCCACCCTGGCATTACTGCTATTTCTGGCACTGGCCTCGCTCTGGCTGATGCAGGGCCCCATCGGCATCTATTACCAACAGACCTATCATCGCGCCTATCCCCTGGCCGCCCTTGAGGACAACGACGCCTGGAAAGCCGGGCAGCGCGTCTGGGCGAGCCTGAATGGCGCGATCGATGATCTTGGCAGGTCCCTCGACGCCAGGTCGGCCGAGCTGACCGCCGACGCCAATCAGAAGTACGTCCTGACCGAGGATTTCTATCGCCACGAGCGCGAAGCCAGGGAACAGGAAGAGAGCCAGCGCCGCGAAGCCGCCGCCCTGCTGGCCCGCCGCCAGGCGGAAGCCGAGGCACAACAGCAGGCCGCCCAGGCCCAGCAACGCGAACAACAAGCCGCCCTGGACCAGCGCAGTCAAGCCCTGGCGCTGGCCGCCAAACAGCGCGCCGAGGAGCAGGCCCGGGCCAACTATCTGATGATCGCGCCGCCCGGCAAGGTATTCATGGCGGGCGACTCGCTGATGCAAGGCATCGCCCCGCACCTGCTGCGCACGCTGAAGACGCAATATGGCATCGAAGGCGTCGACCTGAGCAAGCAAAGCACCGGCCTGTCCTATCCCAGTGCCTTTAACTGGCCCGACACGATCTCGCGCACCATCGCGAAGGATCCCGCCATCCGCCTGCTGGTCATCATGCTGGGGCCCAACGATCCCTGGGACATGCCCGATCCCGCCAACAGGGGTGGCAAATTCCTGCGTTTCAAGACACCGGAGTGGGAAGCCGTCTACCGGCAGCGTATCGCCGGCATCATTCAATCCAACGCGGCGAAAGGCGTCAGCACGCTATGGATAGGCGCGCCCGGCATGAAGGCCGCCCGTCTGGACGGCCAGATGTCATGGTTGATGGGTATCGTGCAGGACGAGGTGCAGAAGCAAGGCGCCATATTCATCGACACGCGCGGCCTGCTGCCTGGAGAAAACGTCGGTTACAGCGACTCCATCATGCTGGACGGCAAGAACACGAAAATGCGCAGTGGCGACGGCATCCATTTTTCCGTCGCCGGCCAGAGATACCTGGCGCGGCAGATTTTGGATAAGCTCCGTCTGCCGCCAACGGTTTCGTCACAGTGAGTTCCCCCATGCTTTCGTTGCTACGCCCTCGTACCCTTTTCGCCGCGCTGACGCTGGGTGCCGGGCTGTCCATACTCGCGCCGGCCGCGCGGGCGCATGCGCTTTACGACTATGGCGACAAGAACACGGCCCGCATCGTCTCGCTTTTGAATACCAGCGCCGGCAAGCAAGACGGTTTCCACATGGTGCAGATCGGCGATTCGCATACGGCGGGCGACTATTTCACCGATTATCTGCGCACCCAGTTGCAGCAACGCCTGGGCGACGGCGGCATAGGCTGGGCCATGCCGATGTATGCCAGCGGACAAAGGCTGGCGCGCGTGGGTTATGAAAACGACGGCTGGGAACTGCTCAATAGCCGCAACGCCGGCGAAGCGGACTATCCCTTCGGCGGCATGATCGCGCGCGGCACCGGCGGCGGTGGCCAGCTGACGTTGAAGACCAAAGGGGACGACAGCCCCCAGCAAAAGATCACGATGGTGATCAGCCAGGCCGCGGGCGACCCGCCGCTGCACATCATCGACGCGGACAGCGAAGTACAGGACGTCAAGGCCAGGCGCGCGGACGGATCCTGGTCGCAGGCCACCTTCACCGCCCGCCTGCCTTTCATCGTCACCACCGAAGGCAGCCCGAACACGCGTATCGGCGGCTGGTGGCTGGCCGCTGAACGGCCGGGCGCCATCGTGTCCGCGGTGGGCATCAACGGCTCCGAGCTGTCCCAATGGGACCGCTGGCGCGCCGGCTGGATGGACGACCTGGCGCTGGGCAAGCCCGACTTGATCGCGCTCGCCTACGGCACCAATGAAGCGTTCCGCGGCACCCTGGACCCACTGGAGTTTCGCCGCACGCTGGAAACGGCCATCGACCAGCTACGCGCGAAGTTTCCCCGCAGCGCCATCCTTATCATCGGTGCGCCCGAATCGCTGACGTCGCTTCGGGGCGGCACCTGTGGCCAGCGCGCGCCGTCCCTGAACGCGGTCCAGCAGGAGCAGCGCGCCGTCGCGCGCGAGAAGCACACGCTCTATTGGGACTGGCAGCAGGCGATGGGCGGAGGCTGCTCGATGCGCAAGTGGGTCAATCAGAAACTGGCCCGCAAGGACGGCGTTCATTTCAGCCAGGAAGGCTATGAGCGCGCCGCCGAAGACCTGCTCAGCGGCCTGGTGCACCTGCGCGCGGGCGCGACCAGTCGCTAAAAGCAAACGCTAAAAACGAACATCACTCCGGACGCTGCTGCTCCAGCGCCGCCAGCAGCTTGGGCAGACTCGCGCCGTCGGATTGCAGCTGCCGCGCGAACGCTTGCGGGGTGCCCTCGCCGGGCTCGAAGCCCAGGGCATTGAGCTTGCCGCGGAACGCATCCTGCCGCGCCAGCCCACGCAGGCCGCCACTGATGCGGTCGACGATGGCGGTCGGCGTGCCCGCCGGCGCCAACAGACCGAACCACGACGGACTGAAGGGAATCACCGTGCCGGCCTCGACCAGGCTGGGTATGGACGGCGCCAACGGTGAACGCTGGGCCTGTATCACCGCCAGCGCGCGCAGCTTGCCGCTGGCCAGATGCGGCAGCACGCCCGGCAAGGCACCCGCCGCGGCGTCGGTTTCGCCCGCCATGGCGGCTACGGTTGCAGGGCCCGCGCCCTTGTAGGGAATGGTGCGCCATTCGCCGCCTTGGGCCTGGCTTATCTTCAATACCGCCAGATGGGGCTCGTTGCCGAAACCTGGCGTGCCTACGGTCACGCCCTTGCTTCTGGCCTTGCTCACCAGGTCCGCCAAGGTGGCGATGGGTGAATTCCCCGCGACGACGATCACCAAGGGACTGGTCGCGACCATGCCGACGGGGCTGAAGCTGCTGATGGGGTCATAGCGCGCCACCCCAGGCATCAGGGTGACGTTGGCGACCAGCGCGCTGCCCGACAACAGCAGCGTGGATCCATCGGGGTCGGCCTTGGCGACATAATCGAAGGCGATATTGCCGCCCGCGCCCGGCCGGTTCTCGATCACGAAATTCGTTTGCAAGGCCCCGCCCAGGGCCTCGCCCAGATTACGTGCGAGCAGGTCCATGGCGCCGCCCGGCGCCAGCGGCACGATCAGGCGCGTCGGGGTGGCCGCGCGCGCGGTTTGTGTAAGAAGCGCGGACGGCAAGGCAGCGGCCAGTGCCGCGCCCAGGAAGTGGCGGCGTGAAAAAGCGGTAGACATGGCAATCAGGCGGAATGGGCGTGGAAGAAATCGAGCAACAGCCCGGGATAGCGGGCGCGGTTTTCCTCACCCTCCCAGGCATCCTCGATGCGCGAGTCGCGGGCCAGCGCGTGAATCTCGTCGGAGATCACCCCCGGATGCGGCGTATCGTGGCCGCGCAATATCAACAGCGGCGTGGTCACCTTGGAAACCAAGGTCCGATCCACGGAGAAGATGAAGTCGCCGCCATAAAGCAATTCATACTGGCGCGCCAGCAAGGCGGCATCGACGTCAGGCCTGCGCGCGCGAAAGCCTTCCGACCAGTCGTGGAAGGAATGCTCGAAATGCTCGCGGTTGTGATCGTCCAGGCCCGAGGTCGCCTGCACGACGAAGGACGCCACGCGGGCGCCCGCGCGCTCGATAAGCTTGAAGCCGAAGGGACCGCCGATACAGGCGCCAAGGATATGGAAGCGCTCGATGCCCAACTGATCGAGCAGGCCCAGATGATCCGCGGCATAGTCATCCCATGTCACGGGCCGCGTATAAGGCGCGCTCGACCGCCCCGCATTGCGCTGATCCAAGGTGATCAAGCGGAAATGTTGCGCGAGGAAAGGCCGGGGATCGGGGAAATTGCGCGGCTTGCCATTGGCGCGGATGCCCCAGAAGTGGGCTTGCGAATCCTGGCCGCCGGGCGCCAGCGCCAGGATGGCGGGTCGCGCGGGATCGCCCGCGTCCTCGTAGTACAGGGCAGTGTCACCGACATTCACAACGGGCATGCGGACTTCTCGCTACAGACAAAAACAATCGACAGGGTTCGATTATTCGGGCCCGCATGGCCTCACAACAAATACAAGATATCGATAAGCTAACGCCCTGAGGGAGACGCCTGATCGCGTGGCAGCCCCGCCGCCAGCAACGGCGCCAGGCGCTCGACCAGCATGTCGATCACCACCCGCGTCTTCAAGGGCAAGGCGCGCGTTTGCGGCCAAACCGCGTGCAGGACATAACCGAAGGGGTAAGGCTCGGTGAACACCTGCACCAGCCGGCCCTCGGTCACCGCGTCGGCCACCAGCCAGCCGGGCAAGCGCGCCAGGCCCATGCCCTGGCAGGCAGCCATCACCGTGACCTCCAGGCTGTTGCAGCTGAAACCGTGACGGGACGGCACGTAAAGGTCGAGGACCCGTCTGTCGGCATCGTGAAACTGCCAGGGATGAGGCGCGTTATGACGCGAATAGCCCACATAGGCATACCGCTCCACGTTAGCCATCAAGGCTTCGACGCTGTCCGGCCCGCCATGTGCCGCCAGGTACTCGGGCGCGGCGTACACGCGCATGCATTGCTCGCCCAGGCGACGCGCGACCAGCATGGCGCTGTCGCCGAGGGGACCACTGCGGATGGCCAGATCAAAGCCCTCTTCCACCAGGTCGACGGAACGATCGCTGAAGGACACGTCGAAACCGAGTTCTGGATGTCGCTGTCCCAATTCCAGCAGCAGCGGTGCGATGCGGGTGCGGCCCAGCAATTCAGGCATGGTGATCCGCACGACGCCACGGGGCTCCTGCCGTCCCGCCTCGATGGCGGCGTCCGCCGCTTCGAGTTCGGCCAGGGCCCGCCGGCACCGCTCGTAATAGGCCTGGCCGTCCTCGGTCAGACTTTGGCTGCGGGTGGTGCGATGGAACAGGCGGATGCCCAGGCGCTCTTCCAGCCGGGCCACGCTCTTGCCCACGGCGGAGCGGGTCAGGCGCAGGCGCTGCGCGGCCAGCGCGAAATTGCCGGCTTCGACCGCCGCGACAAAGGCCTCGATACCGTTAAGACGTTCGCTCATCGTAGATTTACAGGCACCATTCAAACGAAAAAATGACGCCACTGCGGAGTGTTTGGATTCAGTAGCATGACCCATCCCTACTCCCATCGCAAGGCAGCCTTCATGACCGACACCTCTTTCCGCTGGCAAATCGACGCCTATGGCCACCACAACCTGCAACGCGTGCAGGCCCCTATTCCTCAGCCGGGGCCGGGCCAGATCGTGGTCAAGGTCGAAGCCGCCTCGCTCAACTATCGCGACCTGATGTTGACCGGCAACGACAAGGACTATGGCTGGTCCGCGCCCCTGCCCTTCGTGCCGGCGTCCGACCTGGCGGGCACGGTCAGCGCCGTCGGCGCGGGTGTCAGGCAATGGAAGGAAGGCGATCGGGTGATCAATACCTTCCGGGGTGGCTGGCTCGACGGCCTTGCGCCGGCGGATGTGATTCCCATGGGCGGCCCGGGTCCGGGCGCCCTTGCGTCGCATGTGCTGCTGGATGCACAGTGGGCCGTCGCCGCGCCAGCGACACTGAACGCGGCGCAGGCCAGCACTTTGCCGTGCGCGGCGCTGACGGCGTGGTTCGCCCTGGTCGAGGAAGGTCACTTGAACGCGGGGCAGACCGTCTTGATACACGGTACGGGCGGGGTCGCCTTGTTCGGCCTGCAGTTTGCCCGCATGCATGGCGCGCGGGCCATCGTCATTTCAGGGGCTGAAGACAAGCGCGCCAAGGCGCTGGCGCTGGGCGCCAATCATGTGCTGTCGAGGCACGACGACTGGGTTGCCCAGGTGCGCGAATTGACCGGCGGGCGTGGCGTGGAGCAGGTGCTGGAGACGGTCGGGGGCGCCAACCTGGGCCGTTCCATAAAGGCCTCGGCGCAAGACGGCCACCTCAGCGTGATAGGCGTGCTGGAAGGTAGCGACTTCAGCGGGTCCGCCTATGCCGCGATCGGCAACCGGGTGACGATCAAGGGCATCGCGGTGGGGCATCGACGGGCGCTGCAGGACATGGTGCGCGCCGTCGATGCGAATGCCCTGCAACCCGTCATCGCCGCCGAATACGGCGCCGATGACGTGCCGGCGGCGTTCCGCCACCTGGAGCGCGGCGCCTTCGGCAAAGTAGTGGTGCGCTTCTAAGCGCACGCCAAACCTGTTCCATCATGGAATGGCCGCGGACATCTAGCCGCTGCCGATCGGGGACACCGCGGAGCCGGCTTTGCCGGTCCGCCAGTGTCGCCCCCTGGGGGGCCCGCGTAAGCGGGTACGGGGGAGCTTAATACCCCCAGCAAGTGCCGGTGGCGGGTTTGCCGCAAGAACGGTAGTTCGCCGCGAACCACAGCTTGCCCGCGCCACGCGGGGAGCCGTCGCTCTTGACGTCATTGCGCGGCAGCTCTTCCAGCGTGTCGCGCGCCGTCTTGGTGGGCGAGCCGCTGGCGGCGCCAGCCACCAACTGGATGCGGCCCAGCTGGGCGGCCGTGGCCGTGCCGGAAACGACGGCATTATCTGCCAGCGCGGACATCTTCAGCGAAGCGTCACGCACCGCGGCGGCGTAGCTGTCCGTCGCGCCCGTGGACGCCAGGGCGCTGCTCAAGGTACTGACCGCCAGGATCTGCGTCAGCGTGTTGGGCGCCGCCGTACGGTAGTTGGTCAGCGGCTGCAGATTGCCCAGCGCAACCTGGTTGCGCAGCCAGTCGCCCCACTGGAATTCAGCGAACTCGGGCAGGTCACCGTTGCTATAGGCGATGTCGCGGGTGAAGTAGACCAGCGAGCGGTACTTGTCCTCGCTCATCCCGCCCGGTTCGCTGTCATGCGGCAGGCCAACGCGGGTCGGCAGCTGATCGGCGGTGATGGGCTGGTTGTTGCCGTCACGCAGCCAGGCTTTCTTTTCGTCGACCATGCGGGTCCAGAAAGCAGATGCGGTACCGATGTCGCTGTAGTTGGCGTCGACCTTGACGTATACCGGCAGCTTGGGACCGCCATCGGCAATCTCGCGCAGAGACGAGAAAGTGTGGTGGCCGTCGGTCAGATACAGATTGCCGTCCCAGCCCACCACCACGGTCTTCAGCACGTCGGCATTGGTTCCGGGCGCATCGGCGCAGGTGAAGGTGGTCGGGTCGTCCAGACGCGCGGCCTGCGCTTCGGCGATGGTCGCGAAGTCGGCGGCGCGCTCGCTCATGCCCATGTCCTCGCAATAGTCGTCGAACTTCTTGCCGACCGTGCGATTCAGGTAATCGAGTTGATTGGTGGGGTTGGCCGCCCAGGTGGGACGGTTGAAATCGCCTTGCCAGCGGCCCAGCTTGTAATAGATCTGGTCGTAGCCGATGGCATCCTGGGTCGGATGCAGCTCTTCGATGCGCACCTGAATGATGTCGCCGGCCTTGGCCGTCAGATAGGCCTGGTTGCGCGTGTCCTCGGGCTGTTCGGCCGGGGTTTCGGGCGTGTCCGGCGTGGCGGGGGTCTCGACGGGGGCGGTGGCAACCGGCGTCGCATCTTCATCGTCGTCGTGATCGCCGCCGCAGGCGGACAGGACCAGGGGCAGCGCCAACGTGGCGCCCAGGGCGAGACGGCGCAGGCGCGCCAGGGTCGTGGGGCTGAGGGGCGCGGACGCGCTGGCGGAGACGGAAGCTGCAGGCATGGGAGTCGATCGCTCTTTCAACAGGAAGTCAGAAAATAAGGGGGCATTCTGACCACACAATATGTCGGAGATATTTCTAGACGTGACGTAGCCGACATTTCTCCGGCAACGTCTCCCATTAATCCCGCTTCTTCATTCATTTATCGTTATCAATAACTGACAACGACCTGACTCAGGCCCCGCGACTCCAACTTTCCAGCAGCAGGCGCGTCTGCGCGCGGACCGTGGACTTGATCAGATCTGCTTTTTCAGCGTCGATATCGGCCCAGCCGAACAGTGTCAGGGTGGCCCGGCGCGCGATGTGAAATACCACCAATTGGCCGTTGAGGCTCATCATGCGCACCAGGTTCTCGGGGTCTTGGGGATCGCGCCCGGTCAGGCGGCCAAGCAACTCCGCGCATAGATCATTGAGCGGCTTGCGCATGCGGCGTTGCAAGACCTCCGACGCGATACCCGGCTCATGGCCCGCCTGCTCGCGCGCGAAGAACATCCGGGGGTCGGGGTCGCGTCGCGCCGTGAACATCTTGTCCGCGATCGTCTCCTGGATGCGGATGAAAGCGCCGATCAGACGCTCGGCGTCCCCATTCTCCGCCAGCACCTGCCGCGCATTCAGCACGGCGGGCTCGAACAAGGCCAGGGTTTCGTCCGCGATGTGCTCCGCGCAAGCCCGGTACAGCCCTTCCTTGTTCTCGAAGTAGTACTGCAGCGCAGGGGCATTGACTCCCGCGCGCTGGGCGATATCGCGGGTCGAGGCGCCGTCGAAGCCCGCCTCGCCGAAGCGCTCGATCGCCGCGTCGATGATCCGCAGGCGTGTTTCATCCCCGCGGGCGTACCCGCCCGCGGCAGGACGCCGGGGCCGTTTGGCATCAATCATTGTTCTTCTCCCGCAACCGTAACAAGCAACACAGGTCAAAAATATAACACTTGATAAATTTTTTCCGATCGATAAAAATCTTCCAATCGTTAAATTTTTGCCCTCCTTCCATGTCCTCCACTGCTGACACTCTGCCCGGCTCCCCCGCAGCCGCGCCCCATGCCGCCCCGGCCCCCGCCGCCTCGCGGCCCCGGGCCCCCTCCCGCAAACGCGCCATATTGCTGGCCGGCGCCGGCCTGGTCGTCCTTGCCGGCGCCGCCTGGATCGGCCACTGGTGGGTAGTGGGACGCTATTTCGAAAGCACCGACGACGCCTACCTGCAGGCGGACGCCGTCACCGTCGCCCCCAAGATCAGCGGCTACGTTGCCGAAGTCTATGTCGCCGACAACCAGACTGTGAAGGTAGGCGATCCCCTGCTTCGTCTCGATGACGGCACCTATCGGGCGATGCTGGACCAGTCCAGGGCCACCGAGGCGGCGCGCGAGGCCGACCTGACCCGCGCGCAGGCTGAATTGCGTCAACAACAAGCCAGTCTCGAACAAACCCAGGCGCAACAGCGCGTGGCCCGTCTGAATGCCCAGCACGCCGAAGACGAAGTCCGCCGTTATCGCCCCCTGGCGGCCAGCGGCGCCGAAACCAGCGAGCGCCTGGCCAATCTGGTCAACACCCGCGACCAGGCCCAGGCCACCTTGGCCGCCAACACCGCCGGCGTGGCCGCGGCGCAAGCCCAGTTGGCCGTCACCGCCGCCCAGATCGATCAGGCCCGGGCCCAGCTCGAAGCCGCGCGCGCCAGCGCCCGCCAGTCCAATCTGGACCTGCAGGACACGGTCGTGCGCGCTTCCCAGCCCGGCCGTGTCGGCGATCGCAGCGTCCGTGTCGGTCAATATGTTCAGCCTGGCACGCGGGCCATGACCGTGGTGCCCACGCAAAACGTCTACCTGGTGGCCAATTTCAAGGAAACCCAGATCGGCCGCATGCGCATCAACCAACCGGTCACTCTGCGCGTGGACGCCCTGTCCGGCACCGAGCTGCATGGCGTGGTGGATAGCTTCGCCCCCGGCACCGGCTCCCAGTTCGCCCTGCTGCCGCCCGAAAACGCGACCGGCAACTTCACCAAGATCGTCCAGCGCGTGCCCGTGCGCATCCGCATCGATACGGGTCCGGCGACGCGCGGCGTTCTGCTGCCAGGCTTGTCCGTGACGGCGGAAGTCGACACGCGCGGCGCCATTGACGACGAACAGAAGGTGCGCGACGAGAATCGCATCGCGGCATCGCCGTACGCGCCGGCGGCCGACTCGACGAACTCGGCAACCCCGGCGGCGCCGGCTTCGAGCACGACGACCTCGGCCACCACGGCGGCGAATCATGGCTGAGACCGCCACCTTGGCGGGAGCCGCGCCTGGATCGGGGCAAGCGCCGTCGGGCGCCCCCGCCGCCCCCGCGCCGCGCGCCACGGCGGCGGACTGGATCGCGGTCGCCGCTGGCGCGCTCGGCGCGCTGATGGCCACGCTGGACATCTCCATCACCAACTCCGCGCTGCCGCAGATCCAGGGCTCGATCGGCGCCACCGGCACGGAAGGCACCTGGATATCCACCGGCTACCTGCTGTCCGAGATCGTCATGATCCCGCTGGCGGCGTGGCTGACGCGCGTCTTCGGCTTGCGCAACTTCCTGCTAGGCAACGCCGTCCTGTTCGCCATGTTCTCCGCCATGTGCGGCCTGTCCAGCTCGCTGACCCAGATGATCATCGGCCGCATCGGCCAGGGCTTCGTCGGCGGCGCCATGATCCCCACCGCGCAAACCATCATCCGCACGCGCCTGCCGCGCGAGCAGATGCCGGTGGGCATGACCATGTTCGGCCTCATCGTGCTGCTGGGACCGTTGCTGGGCCCGGTCGTCGGCGGCTGGCTGGCCGAGAACATCAGCTGGAGCTGGTGCTTCTTCGTCAACCTGCCGGTCTGCGTGGGCCTGGTGGCTTTGCTGCTGCTGGGTTTGCCGGCGGAGAAATCGCAGTGGAGCGAATTCATCAAGGCCGACTGGCTGGGCATCGCGGGCCTGTCGGTGGCGCTGAGTTCATTGACGGTCGTTCTGGAGGAAGGCCAACGGGAACGCTGGTTCGACTCCACCATGATCGTCTCCTTGAGCCTCCTGTCCCTGGCCGGCTTCATCGTGCTGGGCGTGGCGCAATTCACGGCGCGCAAACCCATCGTGCGCCTGAGCCTCTTGCGCAACCCACGCTATGCCAGCGTCATCCTGATCGTCTTCGCGATCGGGGCAGGCCTGTATGGCGTGTCCTATCTGGTTCCCCAGTTCCTCAGCCTGATCTCCGGCTACAACGCCCAGCAGTCCGGCGCCGTGATGCTGGTGTCCGGCATCCCGGCTTTCCTGATGATGCCGCTGCTGCCGCGCCTGCTCGGCAAGGCGGACTTCCGCGTGCTGGTCATTCTGGGCCTGCTGCTCTTCACGGGCAGTTGCCTGCTGGACATCGACCTGACCGCGCAGGCCGTCGGCCATGATTTCTACGGCTCGCAATTCCTGCGCGGCATCGGCCAGATGCTATGCATGATGCCTTTGAACCAGGCGTCGATGGCCGCGGTCACGCGCGAGGAATCGGGCGACGCGGCCGGCCTGTACAACATGGCGCGCAACCTGGGCGGATCGGTGGGCCTGGCGGTGATCGGCATCGTCATCGACCGCCGCAGCAAATACCACACCGACGTCATCCGCGAATCACTGACGGCCAACTCCGTCGCCGGGCAGGACCATATGGCCGCCAACGCCGCGTCCTGGTTCGCCCAGACCGGCGACATGGCCTACTCCAAACTGCGCGCGCTGGGCCAACTGGCCGCGCAGATCCAGCAGCAGGCCGCCGTCATGACTTATTCCGATGCCTTCTTTCTGCTGGCCCTGGCGCTGCTTGCCTGCGTCCCGCTCGCCCTGCTGCTGAAAACCCCACGCGGCCCGGTGCCGTCCGCCGGACATTGAATCCGCAATGAATGCCATGAAGTCCTCACGCCCCACCCTATCGTCCCTCGCGCGTGTCGCCCGTGCCCACCAAGCGCCGCGACTGCTCCCCGCCCTGCTTGTATCCCTGATCCTGGCCGGCTGCGCGGTGGGCCCCGACTACGCCGGCGCGCCCGACGCCGCGCCCAAGGCCAGCCACGCGCAAGCCTTTGTCCGCCAGTCCGCGGCCGGTGTCGCGACCACCACCGTTGCGGCGAATACGCCCGCGCAGTGGTGGCGTGCGCTCGGCGACGCGCAACTGAATGCCCTGATCGACGCCGCCCTGGCGCACAACCCCGACATCCACGCGGCGCAGGCCCGGCTGCGGCAATCGCGCGCGCAACTGCGCCAGCAACAAGCCAATCAGATGCCGACCAGCTCGGCCACCACGGCCGTGCTGCGCACCAACACGCCGGACAGCACTGCCGGCACCGGCGGCCCCTTGACGCTGTACACCGCTGACTTCGACGCCTCCTGGGAACTGGACCTGTTCGGCGGCAAGCGCCGCGCGGTCGAGGCCGCGTCCGCGGAGGCCGACGCGGTCGACGCCGATCTGGCCGACACCCAGGTATCGCTGGCGGCGGAAGTGGCCCAGGCTTATGTGGGCCTGCGCGACCAGCAACAACGCCTGCGCCTGGCCCAGGCGTCGGCGGACCTGCAGCAACACTCGCTGGACCTGACCTTGCAACGCCGCGCCGCGGGCACGGCGGCCGATGTCGATGTCGAGCGTCTGACCACGCAGGTCCAGACCACGCGCGCCACGCTGGTGCCCCTGGACGAACAGATCAGTGAATCGCTGGATCGCCTGGCCGTGTTGACCGGGCAGGAGCCCGGTCAACTGGATCATGTTCTGGCGCCGTCCGGCGCGCTGCCGGCCCTGCCCGCCGAAGTGCGGGTCGGCGACCCCGCCACCATGCTGCGGCGCCGACCCGACATCCGCGCGGCCGAACGGCGCCTGGCATCCGCCAACGCCCAGATCGGCGAGCACACCGCCGACCTTTTCCCTAAGGTTTCGCTGTTCGGCACCTTGGGATTCAGCGCCGACGAGCCTGGTCATCTGTTGCGCAAGAGCAACTTCTCGTGGGTCGGCGTGCCGTATCTGCAATGGAACGTGCTGGATTTCGGCCGCACCCAAGGCGCCATCCATGCCGCCGAAGCCGCCCGCGACGAAGCCCGGGCCAAGTACGCGCATACGGTCCTGCAAGCCTTGCAGGACGCCAATGGCGCCCTGTCGCGCTACGGCCACCAGCGTGAACACCTGGATCGCCTGCGCCTGGTCCAGGTTTCGGCCCAACGAGCAGCGGATCTGACGCGGCAGCGCTATCGGGCGGGTACCGCCACGCTGATCGATCTGCTCGACACCCAGCGCACCGAATTCGCCGCCCAGCAGGACGTGGTCGCCGGTCAGGCCGAGCTGCTGGACGATTTCGTTTCCCTGCAGAAGAGCCTGGGCCTGGGCTGGGAACAGGGGGACGCCTCCGGGCAGCCCCCAATGACGAATGGCCGCGACTCGGGTTAAATAGGGGGGGCCCTGGCTCCGTCCGGGGAAAGGGAGACGGTATGCATCGCTGGTCGAAGGCCCGGTTCCGCTATCAAATCGTCCTGTATCACGGCGTCGCCGTGCTGGCCATCGTCACGGCCGGCTGGCTCTGCTCCCATGCCCGCAAACTGGACCCGCCGCCTGGGGTATCACTTGGCGACGGCGCTGCCGGCAATGGCGAGAGCGTGCTTTCCCGCCTGGGAGCGATCCGGCCGGCGTTCGACCCTGTCTATATATATTGATGTGTGCGCGAATTAAAAAATCCCCGGCCGAGGCCGGGGATTTTATTTGAGCGATGCGCACCGCGAGGCGCGACCGTCGCCAGGAGCACCGCCGGGGCACAGACCCCGGACGGGACTCCCTCAATCCGCCCGGGTTTCCAGGGCGCGATTGATACGCAGGGCCAACAGGGTGCAGACCACGCCCGACAGCAGGTAGGCGCTGACTGCCACCACCCCGAAGTGCGACGACAGGCTCAAGGCCACCAGCGGGGCAAAGGCAGCCCCCACCAACCAGGCGAAATCGGACGTCAACGCTGCGCCGGTGTAGCGGAACTGGCGCGTGAAGTTGGCCGTCACGGTCCCCGCCGCCTGGCCATAGGACAGGCCCAGCAGGAAGAACCCGATGATGATGAACGCATCCTGCGCCGAAGAGCCCCCGTCGAGCAGCCAGGGCGTGGCCAAGGCGAACAGACCAATCAGACAGGCAAGCCCACCCAAGGTGTTGCGCCGCCCGAACCGGTCAGCCATCCAGCCCGACATGATGGTCCCCACCATGGCCAGGACGCCGCCAAACAGTTCCGCCGTCAAGATGGAGTTGACCGACTGCGTCGACTGCAACGACAACCATGACAAGGGGAAGATGGTCACCAGGTGGAACAGCGCATAGCTGGCCAGACTGGCGAACGCGCCCAGGAAAATGTTGTAGCCCTGGCCCTTGAACATGACAAACGTGCCGACCGGCTTGAGCTCACCTTCTTCGAGCAGGCGCGTGTACTCGTCGGTCATCACCAGCCGCAGCCGGGCGAACAGGGCCACGACGTTGATGGCGAAGGCGACATAGAAGGGGAAGCGCCAGCCCCAGTCCAGGAAGTCATCCAGGCTGAGCGTGCTGTGCAGGTACAGGAACAGTCCGCCAGCGAGCAGGAAGCCGATCGGGGCGCCCAGCTGGCCGATCATCGAGTACCAACCCCGCTTGTGCGCCGGCGCGTTCAAGGCCAGCAAGGACGGCAGGCCGTCCCAGGAGCCGCCGGTCGCCACGCCTTGCACCACCCGGAAGATGGCCAGCAGGACGATTGCGTGTGTCCCCAATGAAGAATAACCAGGGACAAATGCAATCCCTGCTGTCGCCGTGCCCAGCAGAAAGAGGGCCAGTGTCAGCTTTACGCTACGTCCCCATCTCCGTTGAATCGCCATGAATATCGACGTCCCGAAGGGGCGTGCGATAAAAGCGAAGGAGAACAGCACAAATGCCATCAACATGCCGTCTAATGGCGGCAGATAAGGGAAGAATACTTTTGGGAAGACCAGTACGGAAGCAATTCCGTACACAAAGAAGTCAAAATATTCCGAGGCTCGCCCAATAATGACCCCGATGGCGATCTCGCCAGGCGCGACTTCAGAGTGTCCTTGGTACCCGCCCCTGCCCGTGTGAGCGTCGTTCTGAGAGTCCGACGGCGGGGTTTCGTTATAGTCCAACGTATCTGTCGACATCATGCTGCCTCCCGATTCGGGCTAAACTTCAGCGGCCCTTGAACGGACCGCTCTCTCTGCCATGCGATGCCATTGGACAAAATGTCCACTTTGCGCAGCGCATCAATGAGCGTACATTTCGCGTTATTTTCCATAATTTGCGCCCTTGTCTCGTCTCACCGCAATGCCTCCAAACAAGCCCCCACGCGGATTACTCCTGCTCCCCCTCCTAGCTGCCACCCTACTATTGGGCGGCTGTAATGCCGTTCTGCTGTCTCCGTCCGGGGACATAGCGGTCCAGCAGCGCGACCTGATCATCATATCCACGATTCTGATGTTGGTGATCATCATTCCAGTAATAATCCTTACGTTGGTATTTGCGTATCGTTACCGCGCGAAGGCCAATAATCCGGATTACGACCCGGAATGGAACCACTCCACCCGCATCGAACTGATGGTCTGGTCAGCTCCGCTGATCATCATCATCGCGCTCGGCGCCATCACCTGGGTGAGTACGCACCGACTGGACCCCTACCGTCCGCTCGATCGTCTGTCCGAAGGCCGGGAACTGCCCACCAACGTCAAGCCGCTCGTAGTCGAAGTGGTCTCGATGGACTGGAAGTGGCTGTTCATCTACCCGGAACAAGGCATCGCCACGGTCAACGAACTGGCCGCGCCGGTCGACCGCCCGATTCAGTTCAAGCTGACGTCGACGACGGTCATGAACGCATTCTTCGTGCCCGCCCTGGCTGGCATGATCTATACGATGCCGGGCATGGAGACGCAGCTGCACGCCGTGATCAACAAGGCGGGCACGTATGACGGCATGTCGTCGAACTTCAGCGGCGCCGGTTTCTCGGGCATGCGCTTCAAGTTCTATGGCATGCCCACCGGTGACTTCGACAAGTGGGTGCAACAGGCGCGTGATGGCGGCAACATGCTGGATCGCCCCACCTACGTGGAACTGGACAAGCCCAGCGAGCGCGTTCCCGTGCAACGCTATGGCAAGGTCGCGGCCGACCTGTACGACGCCGTCCTGAACCGTTGCGTGCTTCCGGGACAGACGTGCATGAAGGACCAGATGGCCATGGACCAGCGGGCCAACAAGGGTCTGCCGGGTCGCTATAGCCTCGCTAAAAACGACCTTTCCGCCCGCGAATACCTGGGCAGCATCTGCACCTCCAGCAACCCCACCGGTGCTGGCGTGCTTGAAAACAAAGTGCTGTAACCCGGCCATCCGACAGATTTTTCGCCTAGCGGCCCGCCGCTACGGGAACAACGATGCCTGATCATCTAGACATAACTAAACTGCTATTCGGTCGACTTTCGCTCGACTCGATTCCCTATCACGAACCCATCCTGGTGGGCACGTTCGCTGTCGTCGCCCTGGGCGCCGTGGCGCTGCTTGCTCTCCTGACCTACTTCAAGGTCTGGGGTTATCTGTGGCGCGAATGGTTCACCAGCATCGACCACAAGAAAATCGGCATCATGTACATCGTGCTGGCCATCGTCATGCTGCTGCGCGGCTTCGGCGACGCCATCATGATGCGTGCGCAGCAGGCCATGGCCTTCGGCGATAACGCCGGCTTCCTGCCACCGCACCACTACGACCAGGTCTTCAGCGCCCACGGCGTGATCATGATCTTCTTCGTGGCGATGCCGCTGGTGACGGGCCTGATGAACTTCGTCGTGCCGCTGCAGATCGGCGCCCGCGACGTGGCCTTCCCCTTCCTGAACAACTTCAGCTTCTGGATGACCACCGGCGGCGCCGTGCTGACCATGATTTCGCTGTTTGTCGGCGAATACGCGCGCACCGGCTGGCTGGCCATGCCGCCGCTGTCAGGTATCCAGTCCAGTCCGGACGTGGGGGTGGATTACTACATATGGGCCTTGCAGGTGGCAGGGGTCGGGACATTGTTATCAGGGGTAAACCTGTTGGTGACCATCATCAAGATGCGCGCCCCGGGCATGACCATGATGAAGATGCCCGTCTTCACCTGGACCTCCCTGTGTACCAACGTCCTGATCGTCGCTGCCTTCCCGGTGTTGACCGCCGTGCTGGCCCTGCTGTCGCTGGACCGCTACGTCGGCACCAACTTCTTCACGAACGATCTCGGCGGCAACCCGATGATGTACGTGAACCTGATCTGGATCTGGGGTCACCCCGAGGTCTACATCCTGATCCTGCCGGCCTTCGGTGTGTTCTCCGAAGTGGTCTCGACCTACAGCAGCAAGCGCCTGTTCGGCTACACCTCCATGGTGTACGCCACGGTCGTTATCACCGTGCTGTCCTACCTGGTCTGGCTGCATCACTTCTTCACGATGGGGTCCGGCGCCAGCGTCAACTCCTTCTTCGGCATAACAACCATGATCATCTCCATCCCAACAGGGGCGAAGATATTCAACTGGTTGTTCACGATGTACCGCGGCCGCATCCGCTTTGAAGTGCCGATGCTGTGGACGATCGGCTTCATGATCACCTTCGTGATCGGCGGTATGACCGGCGTGCTGCTGGCCGTGCCTCCCGCGGACTTCGTGCTGCACAACAGCCTGTTCCTGATCGCTCACTTCCACAACGTGATCATCGGCGGCGTCGTGTTCGGCATGTTCGCCGGCATCAACTACTGGTTCCCCAAGGCCTTCGGCTTCAAGCTGAATGACTTCTGGGGCAAGTGCTCGTTCTGGTTCTGGTTCGTCGGCTTCTACGTCGCCTTCATGCCCCTGTACGTCCTGGGCCTGATGGGTATCACGCGTCGCCTGAGCCACTTCGAGGATCCCACGCTGCAGATCTGGTTCCAGATCGCCGCGGTCGGTGCCGCACTGATTGCCCTGGGCATCGGCAGCTTCCTGATGCAGATCTTCGTCAGCATCCGCGACCGCAAGAAGCTGCGCGACGAGACGGGCGATCCCTGGCTCGGCCGTACGCTGGAATGGTCGACCTCGTCGCCCCCGCCCAACTACAACTTTGCCTTCACCCCGCAGATCCATGACGGTGATGCCTGGTGGCAGATGAAGCAACGTGGCGCCAAGCGTCCCCTGAGTGGTTTCCTGCCGATCCACATGCCCGCCAACACCGGCGCCGGCATCATCCTGGCCGGCCTGAGCACCGCTTTCGGTTTCGCCATGATCTGGCATATGTGGCTCGCCGCAGTGGTGTCGTTCGCTGCCCTGATCCTCGGCGCGATCTACCACACCTTCAACTACAAGCGCGACTACTACATTCCTGCAGAGGAAGTGGCCCAAGTCGAAGCTGAACGTACTCGCCTGCTCGCCAACCATGTCTAATACACACGCCATCCAGCAGCCCGGCGCCACGTCGGGCGAGCTGAACTTCTACTGCAAAGAAGAACACCACCCGCAGAACGGCACCTTGCTGGGCTTCTGGGTGTACCTGATGAGCGATTGCCTCATCTTCGCCTGCCTGTTCGCCACCTACGGCGTGCTGGGCCGCAGCTACGCCGGCGGCCCCACGGGCGCCGAGCTGTTCGACCTGCCCCTGGTGGCGGTCAACACGTCGATGCTGCTGCTGTCTTCGATCACCTATGGCTTCGCCATGATCGAAATGCGCAAGGGCCGTATCGGCGCCGTGCAGGCCTGGTTGCTGGTTACCGGCATCCTGGGTGCGATCTTCATCGGGCTGGAACTGTATGAGTTCAACCACCTGATCCATGAAGGCTACGGTCCGCAGAAGAGCGCGTTCCTGTCGTCCTTCTTCGCCCTGGTGGCCACGCACGGTCTGCACGTCACCTTCGGTATCGTGTGGCTGATCACGCTGATGATTCAGATCGGCAAGCATGGCCTGATTCCGGAAAACCGCCGTCGCGTGATGTGCCTGTCGATGTTCTGGCACTTCCTGGACGTCGTCTGGATCGGCGTTTTCACCTTTGTCTATCTGATGGGAGTGCTGCCATGAGCAACCATTCCGCTACCGCACACGACCACCACGGCCACGGCCACGACGATCACGACGATCCCGCCGCCCACAGCACCTTCAGCGGCTACATGACCGGCTTCGTTCTGGCCGTCATCCTGACCGTGATTCCGTTCTGGCTGGTGATGGGCAAGGTCTTCGAGAGCTCCAGCACCACGGCCATGATCATACTTGGCCTGGGCGCCATCCAGATCATTGTTCACATGGTGTACTTCCTGCACATGAACGCGAAGTCGGAAGGCGGCTGGAACATGCTGGCGCTGATCTTCACCATCGTTCTGGTGGTCATCACCCTGGCGGGTTCCTTGTGGGTCATGTACCACATGAACGTCAACATGATGCCGCACATGAACATGCACGACATGCAGACCTCCTGATACAGGGTGTTTGCGCAGCCCCACCGGTTATGCTGGTGGGGCTTTTTTTTCATCTGCTGTCGCCAGGCCTTGCTCCACATGGTTTCGCCCTCCTCCTCGCCACGTCGCCACCGCAGCACCACCAGCCTGGTCTGCCTGGCCCTGATCGGCATCATTCTCTTCTCCGTCTTCTGCGCCCTGGGCACGTGGCAAGTCCAGCGCCGGGCCTGGAAGCTCGACCTGATCGCCCGCGTCGACCAGCGCGTGCATGCCGCGCCCACGCCGGCCCCGGGCCCCGCGAACTGGCCGCGTGTCACCGCCGACAGCGACGAGTACCGCCGCGTCAGCCTGGACGGCGCCTGGATCGCCGACAAGGACACCCTGGTCCAGGCCGTTACCGACCTGGGCAGCGGTTTCTGGGTGCTGACGCCCCTGCGCCTGGCCGACGGCAACATCGTGCTGGTCAATCGCGGCTACATCGCGGCCGACCAGCGCCAGGCGCCCCGCGCCGCGCCCGCCGCCGGACCGGTCACGGGTCTGCTCCGCATCAGCGAACCAGGCGGCGGTTTCCTGCGCAAGAACGAGCCGGCGGCCGACCGCTGGTTCTCGCGCGACGTCGCCGCCATCGCGGCGCAGCGCGGGCTGCCCGCCGCACAAGTCGCGCCCTACTTCGTCGACGCCGATGCGGCGCCGGGCGCCTCCGCCGCCGCGCCGGTCGGCGGACTGACGATCATCAAATTCCCAAACAGCCACCTGGTCTATGCCATCACCTGGTATGGCATGGCGCTGATGGTCATCATCGGGGCGGTCTACGTCGTGCGCGATGAACGCCGCCGTGGTATTGCCAAGGACTAGGCGCGTAACTTCGCGCGCATGGAGATAGCGAAGATGCCCTCTGTTGGCCCTCCCATATCGGCCCCGCCGATTCCCCCGCTGGGCGACGACACCCCGCCCCTGGTGTCGCACGCGGCCGCGGCGGGCGCCGGGTCGGCCGACGACACGGCCCGTGGGCGGTTCGACAGCACCGGCCACAAGAACATGCACCAGCTGGTCCAGCTGCGCTGGATCGCGGCGCTGGGGCAGTTGATCACCATCTATGTCGTCTATCTGGGCTTTGACGTAAAGCTGCCGCTGAACTACATGCTGGCCGTGCTGGGCTGCCTGGTGGCGTTCAACGCGGTGAGCATGCTGCGCCTGCGCGTCTATCCGGAAGTCACCAACGGCGAACTGTTCGTGTCCATGCTGGTGGACGTCGGCATGCTGACGGCCCAGTTGTACCTGAGCGGCGGGGCCACCAATCCCTTCGTCTTCCTGTACCTGATGCAGGTCACCCTGGGCGCCATGCTGCTCAAGAGCTGGAGCACCTGGACCCTGGTCGCCGTGGCCTTGTGCTGCATCGGCGGCCTGGCGCTGGCGGCGCGTCCCCTGCCCTTGCCGCTGGACCATGCCAGCGGCGTGGCCAGCCTGTACATCCAGGGCATGCTGGTGTGCTTCGCCATCAACGCGGTGCTGCTGGTGGTGTTCGTCAGCCGTATCAGCCACAACCTGCGCGCGCGCGATGCCCACCTGGCGGACCTGCGCCAGCGTGCGGCCGAAGAAGAACACATCGTCCGCATGGGCCTGCTGGCCTCCGGCGCGGCGCACGAGCTGGGCACGCCGCTGGCCACCCTGGCGGTGATCCTGGGCGACTGGCGCCGCATGCCGGCCTTCGCCGACGATCCGGAGCTGACCCAGGAAATCAGCGAGATGCAGACCCAGGTATTGCGCTGCAAGTCCATCGTCAGCGGCATTCTGCTGTCGGCGGGCGAAGCGCGCGGCGAAGCGCCAGTGGAAACCACCGTGCGTACCTTCCTGGACGATCTCATCATCGAATGGCGCGAGACCCGGCTTGGCGCCACCCTGGAATATCACAACGACTTCGGCCAGGACCTGCGCATCATCTCGGACTCGGCCTTGAAGCAGATGATAGGCAACGTCCTGGATAACGCGCTGGAAGCCTCGCCCGAATGGGTTGGCCTGCGGGTAACCCGCGCCGGCGCGGATCTGACGCTGATCGTGACGGACCGGGGGCCGGGCTTTCCCGCCGCCATGCTGGCGCAGCTGGGCAAGCCCTACCAATCGAGCAAGGGCCGGCCAGGCGGCGGGCTGGGCCTGTTCCTGGTGGTCAACGTGGCACGCACTTTGGGTGGCCGTGTGTGGGCCAAGAACCTGCCGCAGGGGGGCGCGATGGTAACCTTGACCCTACCGCTCGCGGCCTTGACGCTGGACGATGACGAGACGCCGGACGTGAGTGACGAGCAGGACGGCGATCAGGATGGACGCGAGGATAAGGTCGATGCAAGCTGAGCCATTGGTGCAATCGGGTACGGGTCGTCTGCTGCTTATCGTCGAGGACGACGAAGCCTTTGCCCGCACCCTGGGCCGTTCCTTCGAACGCCGCGGTTATACGGTGCTGCACGCAACCAGCGTGGAAAACGTCCAGGCGTTGCTGGAACAGCATGCGCCGGACTATGCGGTGGTCGACCTGAAGCTGAAGGGTGAAGCGACGGGGCTGGCCTGCGTGCAGGCTTTGCACGCGCATGATCCCGAGATGACCATCGTGGTGTTGACCGGCTATGCCAGCATCGCCACCGCGGTGGAGGCGATCAAGCTGGGTGCCTGCCACTATCTGGCCAAGCCGTCCAACACCGACGATATCGAGCAGGCTTTCGAGCGCGCTGAAGGAGATACGGGTGTCACCGTGACGGAGCGCCCCACGTCCATAAAGACCCTGGAATGGGAGCGTATCCACGAGATGCTGGCCGAGACCGGCTTCAACATCTCCGAAACCGCCCGCCGGCTTGGCATGCACCGCAGGACCCTGGCCCGCAAGCTTGAGAAGCAGCGAGTGAAATAAAGCCCCCCCGTACCGCGCGGAGCGCGGCCCCCCAGGGGGCGGCACTGGCGGACCGGCAAAGCCGGCTCCGCTGTGCCCCGGATCGAAAAGACCTGTGCATTGCACAGGTCTTTTTCTTTTGCCGCGCGGAGCGCGGCGCGGGCTACGCGGGCATTGCCTCCGGCACGGGTGCGGTCCGCCAGCGGCGTTTATCCCGCATCGGCGGCGTGCCGAACAGGCGGCTGTATTCGCGGCTGAACTGGGACGGGCTTTCGTAGCCGACCTGGCGCGCCACGACGGCGACATCGCCGTCACCCATGAAGATCAGACGCCGCGCTTCCTGCAGCCGCAGCTGCTTCTGGAACTGCAACGGGCTCATCGCCGTCACCGACTTGAAGTGGTGATGGAACGACGACACGCTCATGTGCGCATCACGCGCCATCTCATCGACCCGCAGCGGCTGGTCATAGCCATTGCGCATCTGCTCGATGGAACGCGCGATACGCTGCGTATGGCTATCCTGCAGCGCCGTCTGCCGCAACGCCAGGCCCTGGCCATTGACCAGCAATCGATAGAGAATCTCCCGCTTGATCAGCGGCGCCAGGATGGCGATCTCTTCCGGCGTATCCAGCAGGCGCACCAGCCGCAACACCGCATCCAGCATGGGCGTGCCCAGCGGATGCACATGCACGCCTCGCGGCGCCTCGCCGGCCCCGGGCGGCGGCAGATGCTCGTCGCGAATCAACGCGCCGATCTCTTCGACGTCCAGGTCCAGGCGCAGCCCCAGGTAAGGCTCGGTCGGACTGGCCACGCGCACCTTGCCGACCACGGGCAGATCCACTGACGACACCATGTAGTGGAAGGGATCGTACTCATGCACATCCTCGCCCACCAGCAGCTTCTTGCCGCCCTGCGCGATGACCGACAGGATGGGATTCTGAATGGTATGGCGCGGACCGCACTCGCACATCAGCCGATGCAGATGCAGACCCGGCACGGCGGTGAGCACCGAACCTTCCAGCTGGTCGCCGGCATGGCGCGCGACCAGGGTCAGCAACTCCTGCCGGGCAAGGACGTCGCGCGGCGTGGCGGTGTCGCGCGACGCGGGTATCTGATAAGGCAGATCGTCTAGTGTGGCGTGAAATGCCATCGGGCACTCCTGGATAAAACGGCAAGAGAACTATATCGCCTTGACGCCACTGTCGCATCCCACGGCCCCGGGATCTCGCCGACCTTTGCAGAATCAGGCAAGAATCAAGGAGGATCGGGCACCCACTTGCGCACGCCCAAGCTCATACTGAACCTCGCTTCCCCCCCAAACATTCTTCGCCCACGGGCGCGGCTACTGCCGCGCACCGCGCCGCGACACGTCCAGGAGTGATCTCATGCAATACAAGAAATTCGGCAGCACCGGCATGTTCGTTTCCGAGCTTTGCCTGGGCACCATGACCTTCGGCGGGTCCGACGGCATCTGGGGCCAGATCGGCAATCTGGAACAGCAGGACGTGGACGGTATCGTCGGCGCCGCGCTGGACGCGGGCATCAACTTCATCGACACCGCCAACGTCTATGCCAACGGCCGCTCGGAGGAACTCACCGGCCAGGCCTTGAAGAACCTCAAGGTACCCCGCGAAAACGTGATCGTCGCCACCAAGGTATTCGGCGAAACCGGTACGCGCGGCGTGAACTCACGCGGCCTGTCGCGCGTTCACATCCTGGACAGCGTGAAGCAAAGCCTGCGCCGCCTGCAACTGGACCACCTCGATCTCTATCAGGTTCATGGCTTCGATCCCGCGACACCCATCGAAGAGACCCTGGATGCGCTGAGCACCCTGGTCCGGCATGGCCACGTGCGCTACATCGGCGTATCCAACTGGGCCGCGTGGCAGATCGCCAAGGCGCTGGGCATCTCGCAGCGCCTTGGTCTGGAGCGCTTCGAATCCCTGCAGGCCTACTACACCATCGCGGGCCGCGACCTCGAACGCGAACTGGTGCCCATGCTCAAGAGTGAAGGCGTGGGCCTGATGGTGTGGAGTCCCCTTGCCGGCGGCCTGCTCAGCGGCAAGTATGGCCGCGACACGCAGACCGAAAGCGGCAGCCGGCGCGTCAGCTTCGACTTCCCTCCGGTAAATCGCGAGCGCGCTTATGACTGCGTCGACGCGATGCGCGGGGTGGCTCAAACGCACGGCGTATCCGTCGCGCAGGTCGCCCTCGCCTGGTTGCTGCACCAACCGGTAGTGACCTCGGTGATCATCGGCGCAAAGCGGCTTGAGCAATTGCACGACAATATAAACGCGACACAACTGCGCTTAAGCAGCGACGAACGGGCGATGCTGGATCGCGTCAGCGCGCTACCCGCGGAATACCCAGGCTGGATGCTGGAACGCCAAGGAGGGGCGCGGCTCGAGCAGTTGAACGCCAGTCAGGGGCGCTAGGCGCCTGACAGCGCCGGGCCCGTGCGCGGGCGGGCAGGCCGCAGGACGGTGATGCGTTTTTCGTCGGTGTAGCGCTCCAATGCACGCATCCCCGCCGCGGCCGCGGCACTCGCCGCGGCGTAATGCGAGCCACGATCGACCAAGGTGCCCTTGCCGGCCTCACGCGACATCGCGATGTAGATCAACCACTCGTACTGGTCGTTATCCGCGCGCTCTACATCCAGGGCCAGCCGATATCCATCGGCGACCGCCATGTATAGCTCCATCGTTTCCCCCCGCTTATTTTGCTCAGCCACTCTATAGCATGACTCGCGCGCTCGTGGCACAAGTCGATGCGATCGTTTTGAGCTACATCACATGGATGAGAGGTCATTAATCAACACAGCGCAAAGCTTTGCAATAGACATACATTGAGGTTGCAAAGCTTAAGTGCGCGCCTTCATTAAGCTTTCGCTAAGGGTTTGTATATTCCCGAGAAATACCGCACGAAATCGTTGCATCAAGCTCGAAAAAGTCAAAAATCAGAGAATCAATTTGACACAGGCAAAGAGCGACAGGCGCGAGGCGTGCTAAGCCTCTACAGCGCCCGTAGCGGAGGGATTGGATCTCAATCCTTTGGGCGATACACACGAGCTTGGACCACGATGGATTTTTCATCGTGGTCTTTTTTTTATTTATTTTGCCGCTCATCTCGGGGATACAGACGCCCCAGAAACGCTTGGACACCAAACGACTTTCACCCTGACGCAATAAGTATCCGTTCTGCAACTTCGATGGGCGAAGTCTCATGTCCCACGCCAAACAGGCTTCGTATACTGCCCCGCGATTTTTCCGATTTCTCTTACCTGGAATAACCCGTGCAAAACGCAGGCAGCGTCTTGATCGTTGACGACCATCCCATGATCCGGTTTGCCGTCAAGACCCTTTTCGAACAGAACGGCTGGAAGGTCGTGGCCGAAGCTGGCTCCGGCGTGGATGCGTTGAGTGCAGCCCGCCAATATCAACCGGATCTCATTGTGCTCGACATCGGCATTCCAAGAATGGACGGCCTGATGGTGATCTCCCGCTTGCGCGGGGATGACGAGCAGCGCGCGCCGCGCATCGTGGTGCTCAGCGCACAAACCCCGAGCACCTTGCAGCGCGTTGCCTGCATGCGGGCGCGGCGGGCTTCGTCTACAAGGGCAAGGAGTTGACCGAGCTGATCGGCGCCGCCAAGGCCGTGATGCAAGGCAACACCTACTTCCCCAGCGTAGCGATGCGGCCTTCAGCGGAGGGCACCGGCGGTGAAGCGGCACTGATCCGGCTGCTGTCTGATCGTGAACTGGTGGTGCTGCAGCATCTTGCGCGCGGCGCGCTCAACAAGACCATTGCCGCCACGCTGATGCTGAGCGAGAAAACCGTCAGCACCTACAAGACGCGCCTGCTGGAAAAGCTCAACGTCACGTCCCTGCTGGAATTGACGGACATGGCGCGCCGCAACGGTCTGGTCTGAAGCCATGGCGGCGCGCGTCTCGTTCAGCTTGCCCAGGCTCACGGTGCGCCGCGCGGCAGTGGCCTCGGCCCTGGCGCTGACCCTGGGCATGCCCCTGCTGACGCAAGGCGGCGGCCAGGCGCACGCCGGCACCCTGGTCGAGCCGCAGCCATCGCGCAGGCACGCAGTCATCGACAGCACGCACTGCAGCGCTCCCGCAGGGAACGCGCCGCAACTGCGGCTGGCACCCAAAGGCGAGCCGCAGAGCAGCGGCTATGCCGAGGCGAGCGACGCGCCGCCGGTCGACGACAATCTGCTGGCCAACCTGTACGACACGATCGTGCGCGTCTTCGCCGATCACGGCACGGATGACCTGCGCTGTTGGGCATTCAGCGCGCTGAGCACGCAACCGCGCCCCTTGCCGCTGACGGCCGAAGAAGCGCAATGGCTGAAGACGCACGCCACGATCAAGGTGGCATTGGCGGAACCCGCCTCGGCCATGCAGGACGGCGAGGACAGCGGCCACGATCCCGGGCTCGCTTATGAATTCCTGGCGGCCATCGCGCGCCGCACCGGCTTGCACCTCGATGTCACCTACGTCGATAACGCCCGCAACGCGTCAGCACGCTGGCCAGCGGAGCAATTCGACGTGCTCGCGCCCGTCGACCTTGCGACCTTCGACGATCCGGCTTACGAGACAAGCCGGTCTTTCGTCAGCAACGGCGACGTGCTGCTGGTCCGCCAGGGAAGTTCCAATCGGGACATCCCGGCCGACAGCCTGATCGACAAACACCTGGCCGTGGTGGCGGGCAGCAGCAGCGAGGCCTGGCTGGCCGAGCACTATCCGGACATCGTGCTGGTGCGCATGGATAGCGACCAGGCGGCGCTGGACTCGGTCGTCGATGGCTGGACGGATGCCGCCGTGCTGGTCGAACTGCGCGCCAAATATGCCTTGGCGCACGGCTACGCCAGCAATCTGCGTATCGGCGGCCATCTGTCGAATGAAGCGGCCAGCCTGGGCCTGGCCGTGACCAATGCCCAGCCGCTGTTGCAGGGCATCATCGACAAGGCACTGCTCAGCCTGACACCGAAGGAAACGGCGACCCTGATCCATCGCTGGCGCGCGACCCAGGAAACTCTAATTGCCCCGCCCACCACGCATAGCCAGCAATTGCGCCGCCTGCTGGGCACGGCGGTGGTGCTGGGCTTGTTGCTGGTGGCGTGGAACGGCTATTTGCGCCGACAGATACGCAAACGTCAGCGCGCCGAACGAGCGCTGAACGACCAGCTCGAATTCATGCGCGTGCTGATCAATGGCACGCCCTACGCCATCTACGTGCGCGATACGCAAAGCCGCCTGGTCGCCTGCAATCAGCGTTACCTCGAAGAGTTCGCCGTCTCCCGCGAGCAGGTGATGAACAAGACGCTGAAGGACGCCGACATCGAGTTCATCACGCCGGAAGACGAGCACCGCTATCAGGCCATCTACAGCGAAGCCTTGCGCGAAGGCCGCGCCATCTTCGCCGACCGCGAAGGACTGGTGCGCGGCTCACGCCGGCGCATCCACCATTGGGTGTTGCCCTATAACGACTCGGCGGGCGGCATCGCCGGCATCATCGGCGGCTGGATCGACGTGTCCGACCGCGTGCGGCTGCTCAATGAATTGCAGGCGGCCAAGGACCTGGCGGAATCGGCCAATCGCGCCAAGACGGAATTCCTCGTCACCGCCAGCCACGAGATCCGCACGCCGATGAACGCCATCGCCGGCATGCTGGAACTGGCGCTGAAGGGCGATGACGACAGTGCCTTGAAAGACTACGTCACCGTGGCCTATACCTCGACGCAGGCGCTGCTTGCCATCGTGGGCAACATCCTGGACATCGAGAAAATCGAATCGGATCGTCTGGAGCTGCTGCCCGAGCGCGTCAGCCTGACGCAGCTGGCGGAGTCGGTGCAGCAGATGTTCGACTGCGTCGCCCGCAGCAAAGGCATCGCGCTGAAGCTCACCATCATGGCGGGCCAGCCCGACCACGTGTTGATCGATCCCACCCGTTTCAAGCAGGTGCTTTCCAATCTGGTCAGCAATGCCGTCAAGTTCACCTCCGCCGGCCAGGTCGAAGTGCGCCTGGCCACGCGGCCGGTGACAGAGTCGCGTTGCGCCATCGACGTGCTGGTGACGGATACCGGCGCGGGCATCAGCGAGGAAGACCAGCGCCTGCTGTTCCAGCCCTTCACGCAAACCCGGGAAGGCGCGCGTACCCTGGGCGGCACCGGCATGGGCCTGTGCATCGCGCGCAAGCTGGTGGAGCTGATGGGCGGTGAAATCCACCTGAACAGCACGCCGGGGTTGGGCACGGAAGTGGGCTTCTCGTTCGAGGCCACGCGCCAGGACCTGCCGGAGCAGGATGACGCCGCCAGGCCCGCCGAACCCGAGCATGCGGTGTCATTGCACGTCCTCATCGTCGATGACAATGCCCCCAACCGCATGCTGCTGCGGAAACAGATGGAACATCTGGGCCATCGCGTGATCCAGGCCAACAGCGGCAACGAGGCCTGGCGTGCCTGGCGGCCCGGCGCCTACGACCTGGTGATGACCGACTGCAATATGGCCCACGGCGACGGCCACACGCTGGCACGCCGCATCCGCGCCGCGGAAACCGCCGATGGACCGCGCTGCGTGATCTTTGCCTATACCGCCAACGCGCGGCAGGAGGAGGTGCAGCGCTGCCGCGCTTCGGGCATGGATGCCTGCCTGTTCAAGCCGGTGGGCCTGGACACCCTGCGCAACAACCTGCGCACCCATATGCCCCGCCTGAGCACGCTGGGATCGCCATGGCGCCACGGCCTGCTGTTCGATCCGCTCGCCATCGACCATCTGTGCGGCGGCAATGCGTCGAGCAACCGGGCGATGTTCGAGGAACTGCTGCGGTCCGGCCGCCATGACGTGCGCGAGCTGCGCTCGGCCGCGGAAAGCGGCGAACCGGTGGTCATGGATGGCGCCGTGCACGCCGTGCTCGGGGTCGCGCGCATGATCGACGCGCAGGCCCTGATGGACGCCTGCGCGCGCGCTCAGAGGCAACTGGCCGACATCGACGACGGGCCTGCCGATGCCGCGATTGTGGAAAATGTGCAGCAGGAACTGGCCGCCCTGCTTGAGTCGGTAGAAGCGTGGCTGCGAACCGAACCGGCCGCCCCGGCCGAGATGGCGTCTTTCAACGGGGGGCAAGCAATCTGACACATTTGGCCAGGCAAACTCTGCCACAATGGCCCTTCGCGCACTAATGGGTCTTGGGTAAATGGTGGGGCCGCCTATCCGGCGAGAGCCTGGCCTTGCCTCCGATGATGCCGATGAACACTATCCCCGATCGTGTCTTTCTGCTCGATGTCGACAACACCTTGTTCGACAACGACCGCCTGCAGGCGGACCTGCGTCATCACCTGACGGCAACGCTGGGCGCGGAGGGCAACCATACCTACTGGCAGCGCTACGAAGACCTGCGCAGCCGCCACGGTTACGCCGACTACCTGGGCGCGGTCCAGGCCCTGCGCCAGCCGGGCCGCAACGACCTGCTGCTGCCCGACCTCTCCCGCTTTCTGCTTGAATATCCCTTCGCCGGCGCGGTGTTCGACGGCGCCCTGGATGCCATCGGCAACCTGCAACGCTGGGGCCGCCCCATCATCCTTTCGGACGGCGACGCCGTCTACCAGCCCCACAAGATCCGTGGCGCCGGCCTGGCGGCCGCGGTGGCGGAGCGGGTCTACATCTATGTCCACAAGCAGCACATGCTGGCTCAGATCGAACGGGCCCAGCCGGCCCGCCACTACGTCATGGTCGACGACAAACTGGCCCTGCTAACCGCGGTCAAGCAGGCCTGGGGGGCCCGCGTCACCACCATCTTTGTGCGCCAGGGCCACTATGCCCTCGATACGGCCGGCAATGCCCGCTATCCGTCGCCGGACCTGACCCTGGAGCGCATCGGCGACCTGGCCCACTGGCAGCCCGCGCAGGGGGCTGCAGGCACGTAAGCGATAAACGGCCGCGGGCGCGCGGCACCAACCCAAGGGAGCAGCTCCGATGACCGATGTGACGCACTCAACATCCCCCGCAACAGACGAGCCCCGTCACACGCAGGCCCCCGGGCCCATCGGGGGCCCAGCGGAGCCGGCTTCGCCGGGCCGCCAGGGCCGCCCCCTTGAGGGGGCCGCGCGTAGCGCGGTAGGGGGTGGGCGGCCTTTATCAGAAGAAGAGCTGCGCCTGATGGACGCCTATTGGCGCGCCTCCAATTATCTGGCGGCGGGCATGATCTATCTGCGCGCCAATCCACTGCTGCGCCAGCCGCTCAAGCCGGAGCACCTGAAGAACCGCCTGCTGGGCCACTGGGGCTCCTCGCCAGGTCAATCGTTCACCTTGGTGCATCTGGACCGCCTGATACGCCTGCGGGATCTGAACGTGCTGTTCATATCGGGCCCCGGCCATGGCGCGCCGGCGTCGCTGGCGTGCGCGTGGCTGGAAGGCCGCTATTCCGAGGTCTATCCGGACCGTTCCCTCGACGAAGCAGGCATGCAACGCCTGTTCCAGAAATTCTCCTTCCCTGGCGGCATAGGCTCGCATTGCACGCCCGAGACGCCGGGGTCCATCCATGAGGGCGGCGAGCTGGGCTACAGCCTTTCACATGCGTATGGCGCGGCGTTCGACAACCCGGACCTGATCGTCGCGACCATGGTCGGCGACGGCGAAGCCGAAACCGGCCCGCTGGCCGCGTCCTGGCACTCGAACAAATTTCTCAATCCGGTTCACGATGGCGCGGTGCTGCCCATCCTGCACCTGAACGGCTACAAGATCGCCAACCCCACCATCCTGGCACGCATTCCGCACGAGGAGCTGGAAGCCTTGCTGGTCGGCTACGGCCACAAGCCCTATTTCGTCGAGGGCGATGACCCCACGCGCATGCACCAGCAGATGGCCACCACGCTCGATGCGTGCATCGATGAAATCCAGTCCATCCAGCGCCGCGCGCGCGAAGGCGGTCTGAGCGGCCGGCCGCGCTGGCCCATGATCGTGCTGCGCTCACCCAAGGGATGGACGGGTCCGAAGACGGTGGACGGGCACAAGGTGGAAGGCTCCTGGCGCGCGCATCAGGTGCCGGTGGCCGACCCCGCCACCAACCGCGGCAGCCTGCGGGTGGTGGAGGAATGGTTGAAGAGTTATCGGCCGGAGGAATTGTTCGATGAGGACGGCGCCCCGGTCGCGGCCCTGCGTGCGCTGGCGCCGCGGGGCGACCGCCGCATCAGCGCCAATCCGCACGCCAACGGCGGCCTGTTGCGGCGCGACCTGGATCTGCCGCCCTTCAAGGACTATGGGGTGCCGGTGCGCGCGCCCGGCGCGTCCAATGTGTCGCCAACGGCGGTGCTGGGTGGGTTCCTGCGTGACGTCATGCGGCGGAACATGACCAATTTCCGGGTGTTCGGCCCGGACGAGACCGCCAGCAACAAGCTGAATGCGCTCTACGAGGCGACCGGCAAGACCTGGCTGGCGGAGACCTTGCCGCAGGACGAGGATGGCGGCGCTTTGGCGCCCGACGGCCGCGTCATGGAGATACTTAGCGAACACACGCTGGAGGGCTGGTTCGAAGGCTATGTGTTGACGGGACGGCACGGGTTCTTCGCCACCTACGAAGCCTTCGTCCATGTGATCGACTCGATGTTCAACCAGCATGCGAAGTGGCTGGAGAAGGCCAAGACGGAGCTGGACTGGCGCGCGCCCGTGCCTTCGATCAATCTGTTGATCACGTCGCTGGTCTGGCGCCAGGATCACAATGGCTTCACCCATCAGGATCCGGGCTTTCTCGATGTGGTGGCGAACAAGAGTCCGGCCGTGGTCCGCATCTACCTGCCGCCGGATGCGAATTGCCTGCTGAGCGTGGCGGACCACTGCCTGCGCACGCGCGACTATGTCAACGTGATCGTGGCCGACAAGCAGCCGCATCTGCAGTATCTGGACATGGAGAGTGCCACGATCCATTGCACCAAGGGCATCGGCATCTGGGAGTGGGCCAGCACGGACCAGGGGGCGGAGCCGGATGTGGTGATGGCGTGCGCGGGGGATATCGCGACGATGGAGGCGCTGGCGGCCACCAAGATATTGAAGGAGAAGTTTCCGGAGCTGAAGATCCGCTTCGTCAACGTGGTGGATCTTTATCGCCTGGTTTCCGATACGGAGCATCCGCATGGGCTGAGCGACCGGGATTTCGATTCGCTGTTCACGCGCGATAAGCCGGTGATCTTCAATTTCCACTCCTACTCATCCTTGGTGCACAAGCTGACGTATCGGCGGGCCAATCACGACAATATGCACGTGCATGGGTATCAGGAGCGGGGGAATATCAACACGCCGTTCGAACTGGCCATGATCAATGAGGTGGACCGCTACCACCTGGCCATCGATGTCATCGACCGCGTGCCCAAGCTGCATGTCGTCGGCGCGCATGTGAAGGAGTGGCTGCGCGACCGGCTGATCGAGCATATGGCCTATGCTCATCAGGAAGGGATCGATAAGCCCGAAATCAGTAACTGGGAGTGGTAGAGGTCCCCCCGAAGGCGCTACGCGCCTTCCCCCCAGGGGGCGCGCCGGCGGACCGGAGGAGTTCCCACCCCCGAAAGGTGCTTCGCACCTTTCCCCCTCAAGGGCGCGCGCCGGCGGACCGAAGGAATTCCCACCCCCGAAGGCGCATCGCGCCTTCCCCCTCAAGGGGGCGCGCTGGCGGACCGGCAAAGCCGGCTCCGCGGCGCCCCGCGTGGGCGGAGTTTCTAAGTGAGGATGTGGGCACGGGGCGTGCGGCGTTCCTGGCAGGCTTGGAGCCCGCTGTTTCGGGCTCCATGTCTTGTCATTCTTTGAGGAGAATTGCCATGACGCAGAAGCACAAGTCCCAGCAGCAGATGTCGCAAAGCAACCCGGGGGAAGCCCGCCGCAGCGATGACCAGCCCCGCGAGACGCAGTACAGCCACGGCGACACCCAGAATCGCAGCAAGAAGGACGGCCACGCGACCCAACTGGGCACCGGCCAGGACCAAGGCAGCTCGCGTCAACACGGCGCCGGCGCCCGCCGGCACTAGACCGCGGGGCGTCGCGGAGCCGGCTCTGCCGGTCCGCTGACGCGCCCCCTTGAGGGGGAAGACGCATAGCGTCTTCGGGGGTGGGACTACCCTTTCATGGCTTTGGCGAAGTCGCTTTCAAGGTAGTGTTCGACGATCTCGCGGCCCGTCGCCAGCCACACCCCCGGGTGCTTGCAGATATATTCAAGCGCCGAATCCAGCGCGCCGATCCGATGCGGCAGCCCGGTGACGAAGGGATGCACGGCAATCGCCATGACCCGGCCAGACGTCTCACCTTCGCGATACAAGGTGTCGAACGTACGCTTGATGGTCGCCTCGAATTCCGGCACCGACATCTTCATGTCGAAATACGCCGGCACGTCATTCGTCTGCACGGAATAAGGCAGGGAAACCATCGAAGGCCGTCCCACCGACATGGTGTACGGCTGATCGTCGTTGACCCAATCACAGACGTACTTCACGCCCGCTTCGGACAGGTACTCCAGGGTGTTCCACGTCTCCGCCAACCCCGGCCCCAGCCAGCCCACCGGACGCACGCCCGTCGCTTTCTCGATGCGCTCGACGATCTGGAATATCGCTTCACGTTCCTGCTCGGGCGGCATCTCGTTCAAGCGGATGGCATTGGTGATGCCATGGCCCATCAACTCCCAGCCGCGCCGGACAGCCTCTTCGATGATCTCCGGATGATGATCACAGAGTTCACTGTTGAGCGCCGCACTGGCCCGGATGCCGTAACGGCTGAGCGTGTCCATCAGGCGCCACACGCCCACGCGATTGCCATAGTCACGCACCGACCAGTTGCGCACATTGGGAATCTTGGCGTGCGCCGCCGGAATGCGTTCGTTGACCACGCCGGGCATCACGTCGTCCAGGCCGAAGTACTCCACATTGGGATTTATCCACAGCGCGACGCGCGCGCCGTCAGGCAACTTGAACGGCGGGCGCGCGGGTTGGGGAATATAGGGGAAAGGGCCGTAGCGGCGAACGTCCATCAGTGTTCCTTGACAACATAATCGCGCGAACCCTCATGGTATTTGCGCTCCAACTGTTCGGCCGAAAGCAGCTCGCTTTCCAGCGCGGCGATGCGTTCATAGCCGACCAGATCGGTAATCTCCTGCATGCCGACCAGCAGATCCGGTCGGTCGATGACACTGTCACCCTGTATGCCTTCCTGCAAGGCCAGTATGGCCTGGCGCATGCCATGCAAGGCCGCGGCGGGCAGGAAACGCGGCAAGCTGATGCGGGCCACGCCCATTTCCCCCAGGCGCTTGAAAGGGATCAGCGGCGTCGTCGGGCGTTGGCGGATGCCGAAGCCCATATTGATATTCACGGGCACACCGTCGGCGGCTTCCAGGACACGCAGGATGTCGTCCTCGTTGCGAATGGCATCGGGATAGATCATGTCGGCGCCCGCCGCGACATACTCACGCACGCGCTTGACCGTGCCTTCGATGCCTTCGACGGCGATGGCGTCGGTGCGCGCATTGATGATGAAGTCGGGATCCTTCTTGGCCTTCAGCGCCGCCTCGATCTTCAAGGCCATCTCCAGCGGCTCCACGAGCTCCTTGCCCCGCATGGCGCCGCAGCGCTTGGGCATGAACTGGTCTTCGATATTGATGCCGACCACGCCGGCTTCCTCGAAATACTGGACCACGTGGTAGACCGTCACCGCGTTGCCATAGCCGGTATCGGCGTCGGCCATCAGCGGTATGTCGAGCGCATGGGTAAGCCGCCGGCAGGCATCGACGTTGTCGCGCAGGCTGAACAGGCCGATATCGGGTTGTCCCAACAGGGAATTGGCCAGGCCCGCGCCCGTGGTGGACGCCGTCTTGAAGCCCATGGCCTGTGCCAGCAGACCGCTGTAGCCGTCGTAAATCCCCGGCGATACCAGGGGCCGCGCGCGCTTGAGCAGTTCACGCATCTGCCGGCATTTGCTCATCATCTCTCCTCCTGGACTTGCGTTCCCGGCTGTTGGCCGGGATGCAGCCCTGGCGCGCGGCGCACTCAAGCGCACCGGGCTGGTCTAGCTGGTCTTGCAGGTCTCGCCAGTCTTGCCGTACCGCTTGCAGGTCTCGCCAGTCTTGCCCGTTACGCCAGCGCCGTCATGTCATTGGGCCTTGATGCCGCCTTCCTGGATAACGATCTTCCACTTGGCGGTTTCGTCCTTGATCAGCTGGGCGAACTCGGCCGGTGTGTCCATCACCACGTCCTGGCCCATGTCGTCGAAACGCTTTTTGGTATCCGGCGACGACAGCACCTTGTTCAAGGCTGCATTTATCTTGTTCACGACAGCAGGTGGTGTGCCCGCGGGCGCCAGTAGCCCGTTCCAGGTCGTCGCCGTGTAGCCCTTGATACCGGCTTCTTCCATGGTCGGCACATCCGGCAGGGTCGGCGCGCGTTCCGCGGCCGTGACCGCCAGCGCCTTGAGCTTGCCGGCCTTGATCTGCGGCAGTGCCTGCGGCAAGACGTTAAACATCATGTCGACGCGATCGCCCAGCAGGTCGGTCATGGCCGGCGGGCCACCGCGGTAGGGCACGTGCACGATGTTCACGTCGGCATCGCGCTTGAACAGTTCGGCCGCCAGATGCAGGGACGTGCCGGTGCCGGACGAGCCGAAATTCAACACGCCCGGATGATCCTTGGCATAACGCACCAGCTCGGCGACGGTATCGATGTGCAGCGACGGCCGCACGATCAGCACGTTCTGGACGCTGCCCACCATGCCAATGGGCGCAAAGGCCTTGATCGGGTCAAAGGGCAGATCCTTATACAGGAAAGGATTGGTCGCCAGGCCCGGCGAACCCATCAGCAGGGTATAGCCGTCCGGCTCGGCACGCGCCACCGCATCCATGGCCAGATTGCCGCCGGCGCCGGGACGGTTATCGACAATGATGGGTTGACCCAATTCGTCCGCCAGCGCGGGCGTCACGGAGCGCAGCAACACGTCGGCGCCACCGCCGCCGGGGAAGCCCAGGATGATGCGTATGGGTTTCGAGGGATAGCCCGAAGCGCCTTGCTCGGCACTTGCGTTGGCTGCTTGCGCGCCGGCGGCGCCAGGGAACAACGTGACCGCGGCGGTGAGCGCGGCGCCAAGGAGGGACTTGGAAACCACGCCACCAAACAAACTGGACAACTTCACTTTTTTTCCCCGGGTTTGGCCGTTGTCGCTCTGCGCCGCGGTGGCGGAGGATCCCACACGAACTCGGCCGTGTATTCGTAGCGATCTTCGCAAAAATAATTTTCGGTCCAGCGGATGGGCTGGCCGCCGCGCAGGAATGTCTGCGCTTGAATATGCATGACCGGATCGGCCAGGCCGATTTTCAAGAGCTCGGCAATATCCGTATCGGCGCGACCCAGCCGTATGGTGTGCAGGCTTTTTTCGACTTTCAGGCCGAAGTCGTGCCAGAAAATCTCGTGCAGCGATTCGCGCTGCATGGCGGCGCGCGAGATTTTCGACAGATAAGCAGGCATATAACTGATCACGACCGACAGCGGCTCGCCATCGAGGTCATGCATACGCACGATTTTAAATACGTCCGTGCCCTCTTCCAGTCCCAGGAAGCGCGCCACATGCGCCGGCGCCGGCGCCAGGCCCAGGGTCAATATCCGTGGTTTGCTGGACAAAGTCGCGTGCAGCGGGTCGCCATTGGAGCGCACGTATTTTTTGCGCGGGCCCGCGTCGATGCGACGAGTGCCGACGCCCCGCCGGCTGCTCAACAGGCCTTCGCGTTTCAAATAACTCAAGGCGTGCCGTACAGTGGTGCGACTCACACCAAACTCATCGCACAGCGCCTGTTCAGTCGCCATCTGATTACCAGCCCCCAGATCACCGGCTTCCAGACGGCGCCGCAAAACCTGCGCGATCTGGTGGTACATCGGGACTCCTGCGCTCAACGTATGCATGGACATTTGTATGAAGTTGATTACAATGTTTCAAGTTCAACGCCGCACAATCTTAACCGGATAAGTTCGCTTACGCATCATTTTCCACGGCATAAGAAACGCCAGGAGTCGCTTTATGACCGCGTGCCAGACGGGGGATTTTGGATCTATTCCAATTGTCGACATTCGACCAATGTTCGATACAAAGGACAATGGCGGCGCACTCCGGGTAGCGCAGGAAATTCGCAAAGCCGCGATAGACGTTGGATTTTTCTACATCTCCAACCACAATATTCCGGCCGATCTGATGCGTGCGGTGTATATGTGCGCAAAGTATTTTTTCCGGCTTCCGGAAGAAATCAAAAAATCGATTTCCATCAATGATGCGCACCGCGGCTACGTGGCTTTCAGGCAAACCGTGCTCGAAGGCGCGCGCCTCGCCGACCTGAAAGAGAGCTTCAATTTCGCTTTCCCCTTCACACCGGATCATCCGGAAGTGTTGGCGGGCAAGCCTTTGATCGGTATGAACCAATGGCTGCCCAATGAACAGACCTGGCGCGGCATTCTCGAATCGTATTACCAGCACGTGTTTGAGCTGGGCCAACGCGTGCTTGAGGCAATCGCGCTGTCGCTCGAGCTGGAACGCGATTTTTTTCGTCCTCTGTACAAAAATCCCCTGGTGCGCGCGCGCTTGCTGCATTACCCGCCGCAACCGCCCGAGGCGCATACCAATCAGTACGGCGCCGCGCCGCATACCGATTTCGGCTGCATCACCATTCTGTGGCAGGACGACGTCGGCGGCCTGCAAGTGCGCAATCGCAGCGGCGACTGGGTCGACGCACCCTGCATCGAAGGCACCTTCGTGGTGAACATCGGCGATATGCTGGCCCGCTGGTCCAACGACCTGTTCGTCTCGACGCCGCATCGCGTGGTGAATGCGTCGGGCCAGGAGCGCTTTTCCATCCCCGTGTTCTACGACCCGGACTTCGACACCGTGGTCGAATGCCTGCCCAATTGCGCCACGCCTGACAGCCCCGTCAAATACGAACCCATCATCGCCGGCAAGTACATCACGGCGAAATACGACGCGTCGTACGCATATCGGCAGAAGCAGCCGACCTAGGGTCCTGCGAACAGGGGCTTATTCCCCGAACAGGTTGCGCCGTATCTGCTCCAGGTGGCCGGTCATCAGGACGGCGGCCTGGGCTGCGTCGCGGTCGCGCAGTGCATCGACGATGGCGCGGTGCTGTTGCTCGTATTCGGCGCGGCGCTGCGGCGTCAACGAATTGCGCTTGAGCCGCCCCCACTCGCCCTGTTCACGCGCGCGATTGGTCAGCTCCAGTATCTGCATGAAAAAAGCGTTGTGGGTGGCCAGCGCGAAACTCTTGTGCAGCTCGCCATCCCAATGCTCAAAACCTTCGATCGTGGTCGCGGCCTCGGACTGCTCGATGCAATGCTGCATGGCGCTGAAGTCCGCCGCGGTGGCATTGCGCGCGATCATGGGGGGCAGCAATGGCTCGATCAGCCGGCGCGCCTCCATCAATTCGGCGGGACTGACCGGAACGTGAAACCACGGCACCGCGGCAGGCGGCGCGCCCAGCAGCGCTTCGGCCTCGTCCGACACGAATGTGCCGCTGCCCACCGTCTGCCGGATCAGGCCCCGCTCGCGCAGGTCCGCCAGCACACGCCGCACCGAACCGCGTGATGCACCGAAGCGAAGACTGAGCTCGCGTTCCGGCGGCAGCTTGACGCCTGCCCGCAGACGGCCCGCGCTGATTTCTTCCTGCAGATGCCGCGCCAGTTCCTTGGCGCCTTCAGACCGCACGGTGGTTCCCGCTACCCGTTCATCCACGATTACGTACCTCCCTAAGCTGGGGGATTCTACCTCAACATGAACCAATTGGTCAGCCAATACACCAAAATTTGTATTGATGAAGATCCATTTTGGTTCTAAATTAGGTCACTGCACAACCAATTGGATTAATGAGTCACATGAAATTCGCCAATATCGCGCTCGACGGCAAGCCCGCCATTGCCTTGGTAGACACGCAATCGCAGCAATTCTGGCCGGTCTCTCAACTGGCATCCGGCTTCGCCGGAGACATGGTCCAACTGGTACATGATTTCGACCGCCTGCGCGAAAAACTGAGCCAGGCAGGATCCGGCCAGGCGCTGGCCGGCGCCAAGATCCTGGCGCCCATCGACCAGCCCCGCCGCAATATCTTCTGCGTCGGCAAGAACTACCACGAGCACGCCGCCGAATTCAGCAAGTCGGGCTTCGACAGCAGCGCCAAGGAAGGCGAACACGCGCCCGAAGCGCCGGTGGTCTTCACCAAGCCGGCCACCACCGTGATCGGCCCCGGTGTGGCGATACCGCCCCACAAGCAGGTGACCCAGCAGATCGACTACGAAGCCGAGCTGGCCGTGGTGATCGGCAAGGCCGGCCGTGACATCAGCAAGGCGAACGCCTTCGATCACATATTCGGCTACACCATCGTCAACGACGTCACCGCGCGCGACCTGCAAAAGCTGCATCGCCAATGGTTCCTGGGCAAATCCCTGGATGGCTTCTGCCCCATGGGTCCCTATGTCGTCACACGTGACGAGGTCGATGCCACCAAGCTTGGTGTCAAGTGCTGGGTCAATGGCGAACTGCGCCAGAACGCCAATACCTCGGACCTGATCTTCGACATTCCCACGTTGATCGAGACCATTTCGGCCGGCATCGAACTGAAGCCGGGCGACGTCATCGCCACGGGCACGCCGGCCGGTGTCGGCATCGGCTTCAAGCCGCCGCGCTTCGTG